>CAYXQN010000106.1:0-6063 GCA_964466825.1 uncultured Faecalibacterium sp.
AACGAGGTACGACCAATGGCATTGGATGCCGCTACTCTGGCGCTGACCGCAGCGGAACTGAAACAGACCCTGACGGACGCTAAGATCGCAAAAATTTTTGAGCCGACCCGGGATGAACTGGTGATCACCCTGCGCACCCGCACCGAGACATACAGTCTGCTGCTGTCTGCCCGCAGCGGTTCGGCACGGGTCTGCCTGACCCAGGAGACGTTTGAAAACCCGGAGACGCCGCCCTCCTTCTGTATGCTGATGCGCAAGCATCTGATCGGCGGAAAACTGCTGGATGTCTGGATGGAGCCCAGCGACCGCATCGTGTATTTTGCATTCCAGTGCACCAACGAGATGGGCGACCTGGTGCGCAATGTGCTGTGCGCTGAGCTGATGGGGCGCTACTCCAATCTGGTTCTGGTGCAGGATAATAAGATCATTGACGCATTAAAACGGGTAGACTTTGAGGACAGCGATGTACGGCAGCTGCTGCCGGGGCTGCCCTACACCACTCCGCCCAAGCCTGCACGGCCGGATTTTCTGGCGGTGAGCTCGGCTGCCATTGTAACGGCGGCCTGTGAGAGAGATCTGCCGGTGGCAGATGCACTGAACAAGACGGTCGCAGGTGTCGGTCCGGTAGTCTGCCGGGAGGCAGCGTGGCGTGCATTTGATGGCGAACATCTGATCGCCAGTGAACTGACCGGTGAGCAGAAGCTGAAATTGATGCTGATCATTGATGAATTGAAGGAGCTGCATGAAGCGGGCGGGACGCCCTGCAGCATTACGGCTCCGGATGGGAAACCGGTGGAGTTCACCTTTTTCCGTCCGAGGCAGTATGGCGAGCAGTACCTTATTAAGGAATGGGACAGCTTCAACGATCTGTTGGAAGGCTACTATGCGGAAAAGGACCGTGCCGAGCGCCTGCGCACCAAGAGCAAGGAGCTGCACAAGGCGGTGCATAATATGTATGACCGTGCCATCCGTAAGCAGGCAGCCCGCAAGGAAGAGCTTGCTGCCAGCGGTAAGAGCGAGAAGCTCCGTTTGTACGGCGAACTGCTCTCTGCGAACCTCTATCTGGCGGAAAAAGGCATGAAGAGCATTACAGTGCAGAACTGGTACGATGAGGGCAAAGAGGTCACCATTCCGCTGGATCTGCGTTTTACCCCCAGCCAGAATGCGCAGAGCTTCTTCAAGAACTACAAGAAGAAGCAGACCGCTGCCCGGATGCTGGTGGACCTGCTGGCAGAGGGCGAAAAGGAGATCGCCTATCTGGAAACGGTGCTTTACGAGGTGGAGTCGGCTTCCGGCGAAGCTGCACTCAATGAGATCCGTGCTGAGCTGAAAAGCCAGGGCTACCTGAAATACTACAAGCAGCGGGATAAAAAGCAGAAACCGGCAGACTTCCTCCGCTTTACCTCCAGCGATGGGTTTGAGATCCTTGTGGGGCGCAACAACGCCCAGAACGATAAGCTCACCCTGCACATGGCGCGCGGCAAGGACCTGTGGTTCCATGTCCAGAAAGCTCCCGGCAGCCATGTCGTGGTCATGAGCCGCGGCGAGGATATCCCGGACAGCACCAAGCAGGAGGCGGCAGAGCTGGCGGTGCTCCATTCCAGTGCGTTCAAGGCGGGCGCAGCGGCAAAGGTCGCTGTGGACACCACCGAGGTCAGGAACATCTGGAAGGCCAACGGCGCAAAGCCCGGTATGGTGCTGTATGAGGTGTACACCACCGTCTATGTGACCCCCAGAGAAAAGCTGGAAGAACAGCTGAAGAAAAAATGAGGAGGGGATGGCCCCCTCTGAGGCATTGTGTGCGATGCAGGCTCCCCTTCGGGGGAGCTTTTTGCGTTTTGGGATACGGCTAAAATTTTTCGCCGGTCGGACACGATGGCTTTCTCTATATATAGGTATAATCTTTCCACGTCTGCCCATACTGGTTGTGGAAAGAACGGGTCTGATCGGTCGGAAACAGGACGGCGAGGGGCTTGAAATTGTGCATTTTTCACAGAAAATGTCGTGCAAAGAGAAATGGAGAAAAATAAAAAAGAAAATGCGTGATTTTTTTCAAAAAACGCTTGCCAAATGGACGAAGATGTGATAGAATGTTTCTCGGCTGCAAGAGACTTGTGCGATACAAGTCGTGCAAGTCCAAACGATATGCGTAGATGCGGGAGGTTGTCATCCGGCGATAGCCGAGATGGGTTATTTCCGCGGAGTATGTCCGATCTTAGAACCGGGCGAAAAAATTACTGACAGCGATGGAATATGTTCCCTCGGCGGAAGGAAACTTCTGCGAAACGGGAGGAACCAATGTTCGGATTTGATTTGCTTATATGTTTCCGGGAGAACTGCCATGCGGTTCACCGGCTTTTATAGTGCCAAATCGAGGAACACCCGGAACTGTGTAGAGATTTATCGGCTCGCCTAGGGCAAAACAATTTTTCAGGAGGCGTAAGCAATGGCAGTCAAAGAGAAAATCAGAATTCGTCTGCAGAGCTATGATGTTCAGCTGATCGATGCTGCAGCAGAGAAGATCGTGGAGACCGCAAAGCACACTGGTGCTCGCGTGTCCGGCCCCATCCCCCTGCCCACCGATCGTGAGATCGTCACCATTCTGCGTGCTACCCACAAGTACAAGGATAGCCGCGAGCAGTTCGAGAGCCGCACTCACAAGCGTCTGATCGACATTCTGAAGCCGTCCAATAAGACGGTCGAGGCTCTGATGAGCCTCCAGCTCCCCGCTGGCGTGGACATCGAGATCAAGCTGTAATTGATCTGACACGATGCCCTCGTTTCCCGAGGGGTCATGTTGGCGGTGACGTGCGCCGCCAACCAATAACCTTTACAGGAGGAAAAAGAAAATGGTTAAAGGCATTATCGGCAAGAAGGTCGGTATGACTCAGCTGTTCGATGAGAACGGCAAGGTCATCCCCGTGACCGTCATCGAGGCTGGTCCCTGCACCGTCGTGCAGAAGAAGACCGTCGAGAGCGATGGTTATCAGGCTGTCCAGCTGGGCTTCGGCGAGGTTTCCGCTAAGAAGGTCAACAAGGCAGCAGCAGGTCACTTCAAGAAGGCAAACGTTGCCCCCAAGAAGACTCTGCGTGAGTTCCGTCTGGAAGACATTTCCGCAATGAACGTTGGCGACGTGCTGAAGGCAGACGTCTTCGCAGCAGGCGACAAGGTCGACGTTGCAGGTGTTTCCAAGGGTAAGGGCTACCAGGGCGTTATCAAGCGCTTCGGTCAGCACCGTCTGCGTGAGAGCCACGGCACTGGTCCTGTCGCTCGTCATGCAGGTTCTATGGGCGCTATTTCCGATCCCTCTCGTGTGTTCCCCGGCAAGCGCCTGCCCGGTCACATGGGTTTTGTGCGCGTTACCGTGCAGAACCTGACCGTTGTCAAGGTTGACACCGAGAACAATCTGATCGCTGTCAAGGGTGCGGTCCCCGGTTCCAAGGGCACCATCGTCACTCTGGCTAACAGCGTGAAGGCGTAAGGAGGAAAGCTACAATGGCAAAGTTTAATGTAGTCGATATGAACGGTCAGCATGTTAGCGAGATCGAGCTTTCCGACGCCGTGTTCGGCATCACCCCGAATGAGAAGGCTGTCCACATTGCTGTGGTGAACTTCCTGGCAAATCAGCGTCAGGGCACCCAGAACACCAAGATCCGCAAGGAAGTTTCCGGCGGCGGCAAGAAGCCTTGGCGTCAGAAGGGCACCGGCCATGCTCGTCAGGGTTCCATCCGCGCTCCGCAGTGGACTCACGGCGGCGTTGCTCTGGGCCCCAAGCCCCGCAGCTACAGCTACCACATCAACAACAAGGTCAAGCGCCTGGCTCTGCTGAGCGTTCTGTCCGACAAGGCTGCTAACGGCAACATGGTCGTTGTTGATAAGTTTGCTTGCGATGAGTACAAGACCAAGACTGTGGTTGCAATGCTGAACGCTGTTGGCGCTGGCAAGAAGAACCTGCTGGTCAACGAGACTGTCGATGCAAAGTTCGTCAAGAGCGCTGGTAACATTGCTGGCGTCAAGACCACTTTCGCAGGCAGCGTGAACACCTACGATGTGCTGAACGCCGACAAGCTGATCATCAGCGTCGACGCAGCGAAGAAGCTCGAGGAGGTGCTTGGCTAATGAAAACCGCACATGATATCATCCTGAAGCCGGTCATTACCGAGAACTCCATGGCTGGCATCGCTGACAAGAAGTACACCTTCAAGGTCGCAACCGACGCAACTAAGGTCGAGATCGCTCAGGCTGTTGAAGTCCTGTTCCCCGGCACTAAGGTTGAGAAGGTCAACACCATGTCTGTCCGTGGCCGCTTCCGCCGTCAGGGTATGCACGCTGGTTACACCGCTGCTACCAAGAAGGCTATCGTGACCCTGACCAAGGACTCCAAGGAAATCGAGTTCTTCAACAGCATGGTCTAATCGAACCCGCCGAGGGTTCCGCTATGGGGATATGACCCCGATAATAATTCATAAGATATACAAAGGAGAATAGCAAATGGCTATCAAAAAGTATAAGCCGACTACTCCGGGCCGCCGTGGCATGACTGTTACTGATTACAGCGTTCTGTCCAAGGTCGAGCCCGAGCGCAGCCTGCTGGAGCCCATGAAGAAGCACAGCGGCCGCAACAACACTGGTCGCATCACCGTCCGTCATCACGGCGGCGGCAACCGCACCAAGTATCGTGTCATCGACTTCAAGCGTCAGAAGACCGATATCCCCGCAACTGTTCTGACCCTGGAGTACGATCCGAACCGCAGCGCATTCATCGCTCTGGTCGAGTACACCGATGGCGTTAAGAGCTACATCATCGCTCCCGACGGACTGAAGGTCGGCGATGTGATCGTGAGCGGCACTGGCGCTGACATCAAGCCCGGCAACTGCCTGCCCATGACCAACATCCCCGTTGGTACCATCATCCACAACATCGAGCTGTATCCTGGCCACGGCGCTCAGCTGGTTCGTTCCGCTGGCAACATGGCTCAGCTGATGGCGAAGGAGAATGGCTACGCTCTGGTTCGTCTGCCCTCTGGCGAGATGCGTAACGTGCCCGCAAACTGCACCGCAGTTATCGGTCAGGTTTCCAACGTCGACCACGAGAACGTCAACCTGGGCAAGGCTGGCCGTAAGCGCCACATGGGCGTCCGTCCCGGCAGCCGTGGTACCGTCATGAACCCCTGCGATCACCCCCACGGCGGTGGCGAGGGTCGTGCACCTATCGGCCACACTGGTCCTATGACTCCTTGGGGCAAGCCCGCTCTGGGTCTCAAGACTCGCAAGCATCATAAGCGCTCCGATAAGCTGATCGTGAAGCGTGCAGGTAAGTAAGAGAGGAGTTTAAGACAATGGGTAGAAGTATTAAAAAAGGACCTTTCGTCCAGGCTGCTCTTATGAAGCACGTTGAAGCGATGAACGCTTCCGGCAAGAAGCAGGTCATCAAGACCTGGAGCCGTGCCTCCACGATCTTCCCCGAATTCGTTGGTCACACTTTTGCTGTCCATGACGGCCGCAAGCATGTGCCTGTGTACGTGACCGAGGATATGGTTGGCCACAAGCTGGGTGAGTTCGTTCCCACCCGCACCTTTAAGGGCCACACCGGTAATTCTAAGTAATAGAGGGAGGAACATAACATGGAAGCTCGGGCAATTCTTCGCTATGCCCGCATTAGTCCCCGTAAGGTGTCTATCGTTATGGATCTGATCCGTAACAAGCCCCTGGACGAAGCGCTGGCAATCCTGCAGTACACCCCGAAGGCAGCTTGTGAGCCCCTTCTGAAGCTGGTGAAGTCTGCAGCCGCTAATGCGGAAAACAACTTCAATATGGACAAGAACAACCTCTACGTCGCCGAGTGCTTTGTTTGCCCCGGCCCGACGCTGAAGCGCATGATGCCTCGTGCACAGGGCCGCGGCTACCGCATCCTGAAGCGCACCAGCCACATGACCGTTGTTCTGAAAGAGAAACAGTAAGGAGGGAAAACAATGGGCCAGAAAGTAAATCCGCACGGCATTCGTGTCGGCGTTATTAAAGACTGGGACAGCCGCTGGTTTGCCTCCAAGAAGGAATTCAGC
>CAYXQN010000107.1:0-6011 GCA_964466825.1 uncultured Faecalibacterium sp.
TCCATATCGTGGCGATGTCGATAAAGTTGGTTTGTGCTGCCATACAGCCCCTCCTTATGTTTTTGTGCAAAAACTGCTCTTTTGCACAGCCTATAATCAGTAAAAAGAGCCGGGCCACAAGGGTCCGGCTCTACGGTTGCAGTTTTTAGAAAGAAGTTACTGCTTGACGCTGCACTTCTTGCCGCTCTTGCCCACGCGCTCGAAACGGACGGTGCCGTCCACCAGAGCAAACAGGGTATCATCGCTGCCCTTGCCAACGTTCTCACCCGGCTGAATGTGGGTGCCGCGCTGACGAACCAGGATGTTGCCGGCCAGAACGAACTGACCGTCTGCACGCTTTACGCCCAGACGCTGAGCCGCAGAATCACGGCCGTTCTTGGTGCTACCTACGCCCTTTTTATGTGCCATTGTAAATTTCCTCCTTAGCCGTTGATCGCAGTGATCTCAACCTTGGTGTAGGGCTGACGATGGCCCATACGGCGAGCACTGTGCTTCTTTGCACGATAGGTGATGATGTTCAGCTTCTTGCCCTTGCCATTCTTGATGACCTTAGCAGAAACGGAAGCACCCTCAACAACGGGAGCGCCAACCTTAACGGAGCCCTCCTCGCCGATAGCGAGAACCTGATCGAACTTGACTTCGGAGTCGGCCTCAACGTCCAGCTTTTCGATGTAGACGATGTCGCCCTGCTCCACGCGGTACTGCTTACCGCCGGTAACAATGATTGCGTACATATTGTTCATTCCTTTTCTTTGTACTCGCTGGTCGTTAAGGCAGGCTCAGATCAGAGCCGTTTCAGGCGCCCACACCATGCGGCTAGAATAGTATAGCAAAAAAGATTTCCGAATGCAAGAGGATTTTTCTTCTTTTCGCAAGTTTTTTTATTTTTGTTCCGCTTTGTTCTGCTCAATGTGCGCTTTTACCTCTGCATTGAACTGCTCGGTCTTTTCCACAAACAGTTTGCGGGGCACCGAAGCCAGCAGAACCGTATCCTTCCCCGCAAATGCAATGGGGCCATCCAGCTTTTTCATTGCATCCCGGTTCTCCGCATTGAGCGCCAGCGGCACCATCAAAGGCTTTTCCCTGAACTTGCGGGTAAAATAGATCTCCGCCGCAAGGCCTGCGATCACTGCAAGACCTGCCACCAGCTGAGAGGCCCGCAGACCGATGGAGGGCACCAGCATCAGGCTGTCGGTGCGCAGTGCCTCGATCCAGAACCGGCCTGCACCGTACCAGATGAGATACCGCAGTGCGATATCTCCGTTGAACTTACGCTTTTTGATATAATGGAACAGCAGCACAAAGCCTGCCAGACACCACAGGCTCTCGTACAAAAAGGTAGGGTGCACCGGGAGGCTCGGGTCAATGACCACGCCGTTCGGCACAGTGACCGTGCTTCCCTGCAGATAACTGTGGGTGGCTGCACTGTACATTCCCCAGGGCAGAGTGGTATTGCAGCCAAAAGCTTCCTGATTGAAAAAGTTGCCCCAGCGTCCGCAGCACTGTCCGATCAAAAATCCCATCGCCGTCAGATCGAACATGGGCAGCACCGGCACGTCACGCCATTTGCAGGCCAGTCCGCCGAACAAAAAGCCGCCGATGATACCGCCATAGATGGCAAGTCCGCCATCCCGGATGGAGAGCATTTCCCAGATACTGTTGTACTCAAAGGGCGCCATCGCCACATAGTAGGCACGGGCGCCGATAATGCCCATTACCACACCAATGAGGATAACATCCACCATTGCATCCGCGTCCACACCAAACTCCACTCCATGACGGAACGCAAATGCCAGCGCCAGACACAGACCCACTGCAATGCACACACCATACCAGTAGATATTCACCCCTCCGATGGAAAAGGCGACACGATCCACTTCAAAACTCAGCCCCAGTGCCGGGAACTGTACCAGATTTGTCATTCTGCGTCCTCCTCGTCATCCTCCGGCAGCGCAGTGCCGTCCGGCTGGATGTACATTGTTGCCATACGATCGACCGACAGGATCCGCTGCATGGCTGCATCTGCATCCTCTGCCGTCAGACCCGCCAGCATTGCGATCTGCTGAGCCACCGTCTGACCCGAAAGCGCAAAGTCCGCCATCTGACTGGCCGAGTCCTCCACACTTTCCAGATTTTCGATCAGCTGACCGTACTTCTGGTTTTTGCACAGGGTAAAGATCTCCCGGTCCACCCCTTCTGCCCGGATGCGGGCGATCTCGTCCAGCAGCAGCTGACGCACCGTATCCGGCACATCGCTCTCGCCGGTGAACAGGATGCAGCAGCAGCCGTCCACCCGCAGCACCTCGCCGCCAAATCCCGGATTGACCAGACTCTCGTCGTAAAGCCTGCGGTAAAGCGGGCTCATCCCACCCACGATACAGCAGCAGATCAGGTCATACAGCGCCTCTGTACGCAGGTCTCCCGCCGGGATCGGTTCTTCCTTAAATCCCAGACCAAAGCACGGCTTTGCCACCGGCATCTGCAGGGTCTTTTCCGCAGCAGCCAGGGTCAGAGCTTCCTCTGTCCAGATGCGCTGCACCCGCTTTTCCTGTCTTGGCTCCATCAGACCATGACGCCGGCAGGCCTCCAGGACCTGCTCCATCGTAACATTGCCTGCCGCCGCCAGCACCATATTGCCGGGGGCATAAAAAGCCTTGCAGCTGTCGTACAGCATTTCCGGCGTGATCTCGGCAATGCTTTCCACCGTACCGGCAATGTCACTGCGGACCGGGTGCTCATGATACAGACATTCCAGCAGTCCTGTGACCAGCCGCCAATCCGGATTGTCCTCGTACATTTTGATTTCCTGACCAATGATCCCCTGCTCCTTGGCAATGGTCTGTTCCGTAAAATAGGGGTTGGTCACCATTCCCAGCAGCACATCCAAACTTTCGTCCAGCTGCTGAGTTGCCGTAAAGAGGTAGCAGGTGCGGTCAAAACTGGTAAAAGCGTTGGCATTGGCGCCGGTCTTTGCATATTTTGCAAAGGCATCACCATCCTCATCTTCAAACATCTTGTGTTCCAAAAAATGAGCCACGCCCGCAGGCAGATGGACTTTGCGTCCGTCCAGGCTGAAATCCCGGTCGATCGAGCCGAACCGGGTCGCCACGACCACATGCGTGCTGGAATAGCCCGGCATCGGCCGCACCAGCACGGTCAGGCCAGACGGCAGGGTCTGCCACTGATCCTGCGCTGCACGCTCCAGTGCCGTCTGTTTATTCTGCAGCATCTGCGTTTTCCTCCTTTGTCAGAAGATAGCTGACCGACAGGGTCAGCTGGCGCAGGATCCGGCGCACCTGCTCTTTGGTCACTGCCCGCAGTGCGGCACGGGCCTGGTCCGGGCTTTGCAGCGGGCCGCCCCGCAGCACTTCCATGTAATACCAGGTCTCCATACCGCCCAGACTGTCTTCCACCCCGTTCATCCCGCTCAGCAGGCCGCGGCGGCAGTCCTCCAGCTCCTCATCCGTGATCGGTCCATCGCACAGCTCTGCCAGCTCCCGCAGGATCGCCTGCTCGGCACGGGCTGCATCTGTGTGCTCCACACCGCTGTTCACCACCATACTGCCGGTAAAACTCTGGAAGGAGGCCGAGCAGTAATAGCACAGATGATCCCGCTCGCGCACATTCAAAAACAGCCGGCTGGTCACGCTGCCGCCATACAGCGCCATTGCCAGACGCACCGCTGCCAGCTGCTCGCAGTGCATGGGCTGCCCCAGGGTAAACAGCATACACAGTTTGGCCTGCACCATATCAAAATGCTCTGCTTTGCGCAGCGGTTCCTGCTGCGGCATGGCCATATTCAGCACCAGAGGCACCGGCTCCCGGCGGATCTGCTCCAGCTCTGCCAGCAGCGTCTGCTGCACCTGCGCCGCCTGCTGTTCACTGCAGCCCAGCACGATCAGCTCAATGTTTGCTGTGCGCAGCATCTCATGGTAGACCTCGGTCAGCCGCTGAGCGGTCAGGCCGTCCACTTCTTCCAGGTAGCCTTCCTGCCGGACTCCTGCCGGGCTGTCTCCAAAAAACTCCCGGACAGCCTGACGTTCACAGTAAAGGCGCTTTTCGTTGATCTCGTCCTCCAGTGCTTTTTTCAGCATCTGTTTTTCAATGGCGACCGCCTCCGGTGCCAGCACTCCGTCCACCAGATACGGATGGAAGGCCGCACCAAATACGATGGAGGCATACTCCCGGGTCAGTTCCTCTCCCTCCAGCGCAAACTCATCCTTAATGCCGGTCACGCTGACGCACAGGTTATGATTGCAGCCCATAGGCCGGGCATCCACTGTCAGGTCTGCACCGTAAAGCTTTGCCAGCTTTTTAGTCAGCTGGGTCATGTCCGGACAATCCGCATAGCCCCGTTCCAGCACCAGCGGCATCAAAGCATGTGCCGTAGCCGTCCCGCGCTGGGCAGGAAAGGCAAAATGGATGCTGATACGGCAGCGGTTAAATTTTTCTGCCGGGTCGTACAGCAGATGCACACCCGGTGCGATAAGAGTTCGTTCCAAAAGTTTCTTCCTCCACGCCTTGTGCAGCCGCACAGGGCTTTTTATCATTCTGCCTTTTGCAGGGCAACAAATTCTTCCAGGCTCAGCCCGCTGGCACGGATGGCAAGGGCATTGTCCCTGCCCACATAGCGCCAATGCCATGGCTCATACACCACGCCGGTGGCCGCCTGCCGGTCCTGCGGATAGCGCAGGATAAACCCGTATTCGGCAGCATAGGCGCTCAGCCATTCAAAAGCTCGGGTCTCTGCAAAGCCGGTGTCCATATTTTCGTAGCCTTTGCACAGGATGTCCACTGCATAGCCGGTACCATGCTCATTGCACTCTGCTGCCGGCTCGATAGAACCTGCCAGCGCAGCAGCCTCCTCCTCGGTCTTGTGTTGGTCCAGATAGGTCTGCATACGGGCCTCATAACGTTCCGTACGGCTTGCAGCATCCTGATATCCCTCTGTCAGGATCAGCACCACATCATCGGCCTGGGCGGCAGCAGCCATGCTCCGGCAAGCCATTGCAGCTTCTGCCTCCAGCAGGATCCCCGCCTCGTCGGCCTCCGACAGCAGCGGCTGCGGCTCCTCCGTGAAGGGTGTATTTCCGTTTACGATCACCAGCCGGGCATCCGTCTCGTCAAATACATAGTTCCACTCATTATAGGGTTCTGCTGCGAATACCTTGGGGCCATAGATCACAGCCGTGATCCTGGGCAAAAACCACAGGATCATCCGGGTCATCAGGAATACCACCACAGCGCATCCCGCCAGAAACAGCATCCAGTTCCGCACGAGCCGCAGGGTCTTGCGCCGTTTCCACTGTTGATAGGTCGGGCGCCGCTTGACCGTGGTCCGAGTATACATTCTTTGTTGTTCCATAGCGTTGGGTCTGCTCCTTTTTCAACTTTTTGGCAGTGCGCAGGCGCACAGAGTTATTTTTTATTATACACCGCTTTGATTTTTCTGTAAACGCCGCCGGGTGTAAAAAATTTATGACCAACAAAAAACGGGTCCTCCCCTGCGGAAGGACCCGGTAAAATGCAGATCGATCAATCAAACAGCATATCGTGGATCGCGCTGACTGCCTTATCCGCTTCAGCACGGTCGATGATGCAGGAGATCTTGATCTCACTGGTGGAGATCATCTTGATGTTGATGTTATTGTTGGACAGCGCCTCAAACATCTGGGCAGCAACACCACTGTGGCTCTGCATACCAGCACCCACGATGGACACCTTTGCACAAGAGGTATCGCAGCTGACATTGGTAAAGTGTGCGCTCTCCTTCAGCACACGGATCGCCTGCTCGGCATCGCCCTGTGCACAGGTAAAGATAACGTCCTTCTTGCCGTCACGGCCGGTGGACTGCAGGATGATGTCAACGTTGACGTTCTTCTGGGCCAGCAGACCAAAGATCTTAAAGCTGGTGCCCGGCTCATCCGGCACATTCAGAATCGTAACAACAGCAACATCGGTGTCCTTTGCAACACCCTTGATCAGCATACCTTCCATGTCCTTTGCAACCT
>CAYXQN010000108.1:0-5963 GCA_964466825.1 uncultured Faecalibacterium sp.
GATCTATTCGATGACCCCTGCCGAGCGGGAAAAGCCCTCCATCATCAACCCCAAGCGCAAGCGCCGCATCGCTGCGGGCAGCGGCACGAAGGTCGAGGACGTCAACAAGCTGCTCAAGCAGTTTGAGATGATGCAGAAGATGATGAAGCAGATGAAAAAGAGCCCCAAGGGTTTTGCCCGCCGCCTGAACGGCATGATGGGCGGAGCAAAAGGTTTCCGCGGGCTGTAATGATTTTTGGTATACACCCCGACCGGGGTTGTACAGATAGATTTTAAACACCCCGTATTTGGGGAACAAGAATTTTGGAGGATATTTACCATGGCAGTTAAGATTCGTCTGCGCCGCGTTGGCGCTAAGAAGGCTCCCTTCTATCGTGTGGTTGTTGCTGACAGCCGTTCTCCCCGTGATGGCCGTTTCATCGAAGAGATCGGCACCTACGATCCCAACAAGGAGCCCTCTGAGGTGAAGATTGACGCTGAGAAGGCAAAGCAGTGGATCGCTAACGGCGCACAGCCCACCGATACTGTCCGCGTCCTGCTGAAGAAGTCCAACATTCTGTAAGTAGGAGGGCTGACTCATGCAGGAGCTGTTGCTGGCAGTTGCCCGTGGTCTCGTAGAGGATAAGGACGCTGTCAAGGTCACAGTGGACGAGCCTCGTGAGGACGGTACCATCGTCTACCACCTGAGTGTGGCAGAGGGCGATATGGGCCGTGTCATCGGTAAGCAGGGCCGGATCGCAAAAGCCATTCGTGTGGTGATGCGTGCGGCTGCTGTGCGGGTCGATGAAAAGGTCCTTGTTGAGATCGACTGAGCACCCTACAAGCCCTTTGCCTTGCGGCAAGGGGCTTTTTGTTTGTGAAGAAGCACCATCATCCGGCGCTGATGCGTCGTCAGAAGGCTTTTCCCCCGGATGGGGAAATGGATTGACGCAGTGCGGCTGATGAGGGCGTGCCGACACAGAGGATAAGAATACAGGAGCAATTTTATGCAGCAATATCTGGAAGCGGGCAAGGTCGTGACCACCCACGGCGTGCGCGGCGAAATGAAGCTGGAGCTTTGGTGCGACGGCGTGGATTTTTTGAAGAAGGTGGGCAAGCTTTATCCTTCCGTGCAGGGCGGAAAATCCTATAAGATCGTGTCCATCCGTCCGCAGGGGCAGATGGCGCTGCTGCAGCTGGAGGGTGTGAACGATATGGACGCAGCCCGTGCGCTGCGGGGCCAGGTGTTCTACTTTGACCGGAATGATGCGACCCTGCCGGCAGGCCGCTGGTATGTGGCAGATCTGATCGGCTGCGAAGTGCGGGATGCTGACACCGGCAAGGTGTACGGCGTGGTGACCAGCGTGGATCACCCCGGCGCACAGGATATCTATACGGTCAAATCGCCCAGCGGCAAGGAATATATGTTCCCCGGCGTGGATGCCTTTCTGAAGGAACGCAATCCGCCGGAGGGGTATATCCTTGTTACTCGGCAAGGTGTACGGCGTGGTGACCAGCGTGGATCACCCCGGCGCACAGGATATCTATACGGTCAAATCGCCCAGCGGCAAGGAATATATGTTCCCCGGCGTGGATGCCTTTCTGAAGGAACGCAATCCGCCGGAGGGGTATATCCTTGTTACTCCCATCCCGGGGCTGCTGGACGACGATTTTGACAGCGAGCGGGAGGAATAAGCTTATGGGGATGCGTGTGGATATCGTGACCCTTTTCCCCGAGATGTGCCAGCAGGTGCTGGATGCCAGCATCATTGGCCGGGCAGCAAAGCGGGGCTATATTGAGACCCACTGCCATCAGATCCGGGATTACACCCTCAACCGCCAGAAGCAGACGGACGACTACCCCTATGGCGGCGGCTGTGGCATGGTGCTGTATGCGCAGCCCATTGCGGACTGCCTGCGGGATGTGCAAAAGCAGGTGGCAGAACAGGGCAGACCCAAACCCCACATCGTTTTTCTGACGGCGGGTGGCCAGCGCTATACCGAGGAACACGCCCGGCGGCTGGCGGAATATGATAACCTGACGCTGGTGTGCGGGCACTATGAGGGCATTGACGAGCGAGTGATCGATGCCTTTGCAGATGAGGAAATCTCCATTGGTGATTATATCCTGACCGGCGGCGAGCTGGCGAGCCTTGTGGTGGCAGACAGTGTGCTGCGCCTGAAGCCCGGCGTGCTGGCGGAGCAGAAGGGCTACGAAGAAGAAAGCTACTGGGACGGTCTGCTGGAATATCCTCAGTACACCCGCCCCGAAGTGTGGGAAGGCCGTGCGGTCCCCGCTGTTCTGCTGGGCGGCGACCACCAGAAAATCGATGCATGGCGTGGCGAGCAGAGCCGCACCCGTACCCGGTTGCGCCGCCCCGAGCTGTATGAGCAGTGGTGCGATACCCATCCCATCACCGAGCTGCCCAAGTGGAAGCGGGGCGAGAATATGCGCCTTGTAAAGACTGAGGAGCAGTTTGCGGCAGCAGCACAGCTGTTTGCAGAAGGCCGCCGCGCCATTTGTGCAGAGAACTGGACGCAGGAATATCTGGACGGACTGACCGTGGACGAATTTTTGAGTCAGATCAAGGAAGAAAAGCAGAATGGCTGGGTTTGCTATCTGCATACCACCAAGGATGTGGCAGATGGCATGGTCAGTGTGAACCATGCGCAGGGAAAGATCGAGCATCTGTTTGTGACCGAAGGTGCACGAGGCAAGGGCATTGGCACCAAAATGCTGGACTTTGCCTGCAAGAAGCTGGAAAAGTGCTCCAGACTGACCCTGACCGTGCTGGAAGGCAATCTCCGGGCGCAGGCGCTTTACCGCCGGATGGGCTGGCGTGTGGACGGTGTAGAGATGACCTTTGAGCCGGAGACTTTTGAAGCGGTGAAAAAAAACTGCCGACTGCTGAGGATGTGCCTGGAGCGCTGAAAAACAGGCGGGATCATGGCCGCAAAGGCGGACAGAAGGGTACAAAATTGCAGGGGAGATTTGGCCGAAGTCGAAAAAATGTTGAAAACTTTTGTATTACCCCTCTAAGGTTGGGACAATAATTTTATTATCTTTGTATAAATAATGAAAAATGCCCCCGTATTCATTGGGAAAACCGCCAAAAATGCCCCAAAGGTCTGTACAACCGTTTCAGCTTGCGCTAAAATAGGGATAACCAATGGCAATACTGTAGAAATTGTATCCCTAAAAACGATATTAGATAGGAGCGCTATACTATGTACGTGAAAGAAGTTACCGTTGAAAATCAGGTTGGTCTGCACGCTCGTCCGGCTACTTTCTTTATCCAGAAGGCTAACGAGTTCAAGTCTTCCATTTGGGTCGAGAAGGAAGAGCGCCGTGTGAACGCAAAGAGCCTGCTGGGCGTTCTGTCTCTGGGTATCGTAGGCGGCACCACCATCCGCATCATCGCTGACGGCGCTGATGAGCAGGCTGCTGTTGACGGCCTGATCAAGCTGGTGGAGTCTGGCTTTGCAGAGTAATTTGCATCTTTGACATTTTGAGCGGCGGGGGTTTCCCTGCCGCTTTTTTGTATCTTGCACAGAGGGAGTGAGCCGATGACCAAGGCAGAACTGTACCAAAAGGCTTGTATGCTGCCGCTTTTGCCGGGCGTGTATATCATCCGGGACAAAAGCGATACCATCATCTATATCGGCAAGGCAAAGCGGCTGCGCATCCGGGTCAGCCAGTATTTCCGGGAGGGTGTGCCCCACGACAACAAGGTGAGCCAGATGATCGCTCACGCCTATAGCTTTGATGTCATTGTCTGCCAGAGCGAGTTTGAAGCGCTGGTGCTGGAGGCAAGTCAGATCAAGGCGCACACCCCGAAATACAACATCCTGCTCAAGGATGACAAAGGCTACAGCTATATCAAGATCACAAAAGAGGCGTGGCCGAGGCTGTCCTTTGTACTGCAAAAGGAGGAGGACGATGCGGAGTATATCGGGCCGTACACCTCCAGCTTTGCAGCCCGGCAGATGGCAGAGACGGCAATGGATGCTTTTTTGCTGCCCCGTTGTGCAAAGCGCTTTCCGCAGGAGATCGGAAAGGGCCGCCCCTGCCTGAATGCCCACATTGGCAAGTGCATGGCAGTGTGCAGCGGCAAGATCAGCTGTGAGAATTATAATCAGGCGGTCAAGAGTGCGGCGCATCTCATCCGGTATGGCAAAAAAGAAATATTGAAGACGCTGAATGAGCGGATGCTGGAAGCGTCGGAGCGGCTGGAGTTCGAAACGGCAGCGCTGCTGCGGGATCAGATCGCTGCCATTACCAAGGTGTCGGCAGGGCAGAAGGTCATCGTGGACCCGGAGCTGGAAATGGATGTTGTGGCGCTGGCGGGCACCCCCAGCAGTGTTTGTGCGGCGGTGCTGCGCTTCCGGGAAGGACGGTTGACTGACAAGCGGGAGTTCGTCTTCCATGATACGTCGGACATTGCCGCCGTGCGGGAGGAGTTCCTGCCGCAGTATTATCTGGAGGATGAGCAGATCCCGAAGGTCATTGCGGTGGACGAACTGCCGCCGGACAGCGATGCCTTGCAGCAGGCACTCAGCCAGAAGCGGGGCAGCGAGGTGCAGCTCTATGTGCCCCAGCGCGGCGACAAAGCACATCTGGTGGAGATGGCACACACCAATGCAGTGGAGCGTCTGGCACGGGAGAGCGGGCGCTATGCCCGGGAAGAAAAGCTGTTGGATGAGCTGGCACAGGTGCTGGGGCTGCCAAAGCCCCCGCGGGTCATCGAGAGCTACGATATCTCCAACTGGGGCGATGGCTCCAGCGTCTGCGGTATGGTCACCTTCAAGGACGGCAAGCCCTACAAGGCAGGTTACCGGAAGTTCAAAATGAAGACGGTTTTTGGCACGGACGACTATGCGTCTCTGGCAGAAACAGTGAGCCGCCGTGCGGCAGAATATGAAAAGTATGCTGCCCTTGCGCAGGAGGGCGAAGCCAGCAGCAACTATTTTGGGCAAAAGCCGGATCTGCTGCTCATGGACGGCGGCAAAGGACAGGTAAGCGCCGCAAAACAGGCGCTTGCAGGCACAGCGCTGGCGGATGTACCGCTGTACGGTATGGTC
This sequence comes from uncultured Faecalibacterium sp., assembly GCA_964466825.1. Lineage (GTDB taxonomy): Bacteria > Bacillota > Clostridia > Oscillospirales > Ruminococcaceae > Faecalibacterium. Next base: position 5,062 of record CAYXQN010000108.1, read on the forward strand.
AAGGATGACCACCACCGTACCCGGGCCATCGTGGACAGCGACGGGCGGGAGATCGCTATCAACATGAACCGAGGGACCTTTACCTTTATCACGGCGATCCAGGACGAGACCCACCGTTTTGCCAACGCCTACCGCAAGCAGCAGATGAACAAAAAGAGCTATTCGACTACGCTTACGGAGGTACCTGGAATCGGCCCTAAGACGGCCAAGGCACTCATGGCGCAGTTCAAGAGCGTGGGTGCAGTGAAAGAGGCAAGCCCGGAACAACTCGCCCAGACCCCCGGTGTGGGCGAAAAGACCGCACAGATCATCTATGACTTTTTTCACCCGGAAAACAATGCATGAAAAAGGCTCCGACCTGATCAGGTCGGAGCCTTTTTTGACATTGCAGAGGAAAAATGTTTAGTTTTCAGAGGAGATATCCTGACCGAAATATTTTTCGCTCAGAGCTTTCAGGGTGCCGTCCGCACGCAGCTCCTCGATGGCAACATTGATCGCCTCCATCAGGGAAGCACTTGCCTCGCCCTTGCGCAGCGGGATCGCCACATGGGAAGCATCGGCGGTCTTTGCCACCAGCTTGAAGTTTGCTTCCGGGTGAACATTGAGATAGTCGTAGAAGGAGACATCCGCGTTCAGGGTGGCATCAATGCGCCCGGCGGTCAGCAGCTGGATCGTCTCCTCCAGCGTGTCGATACCCTGCACCTTGGCACCATAGCTTTCAGCCAGTTCCATGTAGGTGGAAGCAAGGCTGTTGGCAGTGGTCTTGCCTGCCAGGTCCTCAAAGGTCAGGATATCCTCGTTGTCCTTGCGCACAGCAAGGGCGGTGTAGATATAGCCGTAAGGGGTGGTGAAATCGTAGGTCTTGGCGCGTTCCTCGGTCACCTCAACGCCGTTGCAGACCA
>CAYXQN010000109.1:0-5832 GCA_964466825.1 uncultured Faecalibacterium sp.
TGGAGTATGCCACCCCGGTGGATATGTTCCCGCATACCGAGCATATTGAGACGGTATGTGCTTTGTCCAAACTAGATATCCACCAGAAGATCACGGTCGATCTAAAGATGGATGAATTGGACGTGACCGCTGCGGAAACGAAAGCCACCTATGAGGAAATCCGGGAATATGTCAAGGAGCATACGGGTCTGATCGTGAAAGACCTTTATATTGCACAGGTCAAGCAGAAGTGCGGCATCAAGGAGCGGGCGAACTACAACAAGCCCAAGTCCGAGAACAGCCGCCAGCCGAAATGCCCGCCCGAAAAGGAAAAAGCCATCCGGGATGCGTTGAAGCATTTCAAGATGATCTGAGCAGTTGGGTGGACAAATTACGGGTGCCCGCACCCGTCCGGGAAAATTCCAAAGAGCGGCGGAACGATCTTTGGCACACGACTTTGCTTGCAAAGTCTAGTGTGTTACACCTTGGTTCCGGCTGACGCGGAAAAGGGGCTGCGAGTGGTTACGGTAAGCACCAGTTCTGTGGCAGGAGGATGAGCGGATGGGCATTGTTACTGATGGTTTCTGCCCACTCGGCTCAGAGTTACAGAGGAACCAATGGTGTACGTTCCCCATTCTCCTATTATAGTAAAGCGAATCCGACAGATACGCCATTTGGCCACGGCGTGTCTGTCGGAAATTTTTTTGAAAAAATTTGGTTTTACCCCTTGCCTGCACAAGTTGTGCAGGATTATACTCATTACAGAAGGGAGACGGTAAGAATGAAAAAGCTATCAGAGGTTGCTAAACTTGTAGGCTTGCTAAGGCAGAGAATTCAGGAGTATGAAAAAGCTGGGATTGCCTTTAAGCCAAAGGTAAAAAATAGCCATGGAGATTGGCTGTATGGCGAAGCTGAAATCGAAAGGCTGTGGCAAATCAAGTTTTATTTAACCCTTGGCCTTACAGTTCCAAAGATGAAAGCGATTTTTGCTGATCCCAACTATAATAAACATGAAGCAATCGAAGCTCAGATAATTGAGTTAGAGGAACAAAAGAAAAAGCTGGAGTCAATGATTGAAGTTGCTCGTGCATACAACGAAATGGATATTTTGCCTCCTGATATTTTGATTAGAAAAGACAACTTGTTAGAAAATCTTTCATTTGAAACAATTACGCCCTTTATGTCAAAGGTATTTAATCTTTTTTATACGTTCACGGATCAAGACGATTTGCTAAATGAAGAGTTCACTGAAGTTCTTCAGGCTGATTGGCCAACTGAAAAAGCTGCATATAAATGGCTTGCCGCAGTTGAAGAAATCGGAGTTTTTTATGCGACACAAGAGGATTACAAAGCGTCCAGTGTTCAGGATCAGGTTTCAATTATGATTGGTGTCGATGCCGAAGTGATCCCTGATTCACCATTGAAATGCTGGTGTCGAACACGTTGTATGATTTCCTGTGAATTTGAAGATGATATCAAAGAAGCTTTTGGAGAAGAAGGCCTTAAATATTTGGAAAAGGCTGTTGATTTCTATGTGCAAGAACAGGTAAATCAATGGGGGACTATAGACAACTTTGTTAAAACACCCATTGGAAAGACAGTAGAAACGCTGCAAAATTACGGATTGCGGCATTTTACAACAGGCTCAGATGAAGTACAAAATGAAGTGGGAAAAATACATCAGATGATTTCTAGAGTGGGTATGTTTTCGGAAAAAGGACAAATAAAAGTACTTACTGTATTTTCTGAATTACTTGGAAGTCAAGAAGCAAAAAATGCGATTGATAGCGGAAAAGAAAAAGGCATCAGCTGGTTCATATCCAGAGCCATACAAATTTATTGTGACCACCATCAAGATGCAATAAAAAAGGAGAAGAGCAATGAATAAGCGTGTTGAACAGATCGTTACATCTTTACAGGGCCTTGGCACGAGTCCAAACCAGTTGTACACGAACCAGGAGGTGGTTGACCACCTGAAGGAACTGCAATCTGCAATGGCGAGAGGTGTCTTTGAAAAGACCCATGCCGAAAATCTCCGCGACAAGGATATCATGTTGCATTTCAAAACGCTGGCCGAAGAGTATGGTCTGGAACAGAGCGATACATATCGCCGCTTTGAAGCCAATATGCAGAACCTGAGCTATACGATTGCTACCTATATCAAAGGAATGTGCGGCGAGAGTATGGCGAAAAAGTCTCTAAAATTGCTTTCCTTTGATAAGAGCATCCGAATCCTTTACAACGTGCAACTGGAGGATGAAGATGCTCAGGCTGAGTACGATGCCATTGTTATTGCACCGTATGGGTTGTTTGTCATCGAGGTCAAAAATTGGGGTGGAGACGTTACGATTACGCCCAGCGGCTTGCTGACAAAAAACGAAGGTGGAATTGCTTGCAGCCTTGCAGACAAGATGAGCATTAAGGAAGCACTCCTTCGGGAATATCTGCAAGACCTGTTCCCTGAAAACTATCACAATATCCTCTTGATTCCGAATGAAAAAACTCATGTACAGGACGACTACAGGAGAATATTCGTGTGTAACGGCGGAGCACTCTCTTATGATATTCGCTCGTTTGCATCGGAGAAAGGTCTTTTGAACGCCGAACAGGTTTCGGCCATTGCAGAAACCATCTGCTCACACCATAAAGAACAGCGAACACTTTGTACAGTGAAGTGCAACGAGATCATCAGCGATTATGCAAACCTGATGGCCCAGATCGAAGCACTTGCGGCAAATGCAGAAGCCATTGCGGATGAGCATATAGAAACAGAAGAACTATCCGCTCAAAAGGCATCTTCCGAGGAGAAGAAAACAGACGCTCTGAAAGAGAAGCAGTCCACAAAGCGTTGGTATGAGTCGGTCGACTGGATAGATGTTGCTGCTCAAGTGGCAATTACCGCCGCAGCTGCGTTAGCATTCACGCAACGAAAAAATCTCAAACTTTTATGGAGGAGGGCTTTCTGATGAGACAGCGTATCATGGATTTCCAGCAATGGGTCAGGGAACACAAAGGCGTTTTGGCTGTTGCAGGTATTTCTGCTGCAGTACTGATCGCGCTGGTTCTCTGTGCACGGAACAGGGAAGAAATCGACCGTATCCTGTCTATGCTGAAGAAGGCAACAAAAGATGTTTCACCCGAAGGGATGGCCGGAAAGGACATGGATATCAATCTTAGCGACGTAACACAGCCTGTATTGGAAGTGTACGATTCGGAAACGCATACGGTTATCCAGCAGATTCCCCTCTTCGTCCGAAAACTTCCCGAAAATTGGCACCATTCGGCAGCAAAAGCAGAAGAAGCCGAAAAGCTTGGCATCAAGCTGGCAATCAATGAAACATTGGTCGATCCGCACCAACGAATCCGAACCATTGCATAAAACAGGAGGTAAACACAATGCATAAACTTGTAGCAAAATCTGACCGTCAGCTGGGAATGTGCCTGCGGATGCTGTATGATGAGGGAATGCCCGGCCCGTTGGACCTGCACTCTGAAATCAACGCCAAAGGAAAGATTGAGTTCCATGTACTCCTTCCGGTGGATGATGAAACATTTGAACGTTTGCAGAAGCGCTTTGAGACAATGATTGGCTGATCGAGGCGTACATCGTCAATCTAAGCCTTCGAGCACGAAAAATCAAAGAACAGCAGACGCGAAAAATTCATCCTCTATTATAGGAGGCAGGATATCCGTACCGCAGGAGGTTTGTACTATGAGATTGACAAAAGAAGTCCGCAAGAAACTGCTGGAGCAAAATGAAGGCTTTCAACGAAAGACTTATTTTGAGTCCAACAATTCACACAACACTAATATTTACACAATCACCAACGGACAGCTGACGGTTCGCTCTAAGGGTGACACCAGCTGGTCGGATAGTGACTATGACGAAACGTATGTTTGTGACGATGCGCAAACACACCGCTTTCTAAGAAAGAATCTGTCTGACCTTAACACCGATGGCATCGACTAAAGACATCCAATGAAATAACTCCTGCTTCTCAAGAGGTGAGTGCTACAATCAGGTGGCACTCATCTCTTTTTGTTTTCGATATGTTGTCAAGAGGGCTGGCACCGTCCAGCTCTCTATCTTTTTACTAAAGTTTCCTGCGCATTTTCTTGCACCCTGCCGAAAACGACCTATTTTCAAAAGTTTTTGTTGACACGACTCGGATTTTGTGGTAATCTATCCCAACAATTTAATATTTACATATTTTTACTTATTCGCTCAGTACCTGCGGGGCTGGGCAACTCCTTTTTTGACTTTTCAAGTCGCTACATAACCGACTGGCAAGACCTTCCGAAAAAGCGAAGGCATGACCGGTCTGTTTTGTGGCGGCTTTTTTGTTGTCGTTCCAGCATTGCACCTTGAGAACCGAATGACCGTCTGCATGGGATACCCGGCGATGACCCTACCAAGGGTGAGCCGGAAAACGCCGCAGGAAGGGGCAGGAATACCGTGCAGAGAGAGCGGCAGTACGTTTATCCACCTGTTGCGGCCGAAGAAATCAATGTGGTCAATTTGACAACATTGATAAACCGCAGCACCAACGAAAGGATATATGCCTATGGGAAACAACTTTACTCCAGCATGGATCAAAAAAGGCTTCTTCAACGAATCCATTTTCTGTGATGAATTCCTCAGCACCCACCAGCTCATCTATGTGAATGGCGCATTTTTCACCCCGGAAGGCAGGGTCACAGACACCATGAACCTGCGCTGTGAAATCTTCGATATGCTGCGAGACCATATCGGCGCAAACATCGCAAAACGGGTCAGCAATGTTGTGGACGTGCTGAAGCTGGCGGCACAGGTGGACGATTTTACCCCTGTTACCGACCGTATTGCCCTTGCCAACGGGACGCTCTATCTGGACGGCACATTCCAGCAGGGCAAACCGGAGATCGTGCGCAACCGTCTGCCTGTCAAGTATGACCCGAAAGCCGCCCGGCCTGTCCATTGGCTGCGGTTCCTGTCTGACCTGCTCTACCAGGAGGACATCCCCACAGTGCAGGAGTTCATTGGCTACTGCCTGATTCCCAGCAACAAGGGACAGCGCATGATGGTCATTAAGGGCAGCGGCGGCGAGGGTAAGTCGCAGATCGGCGTGGTGCTGTCTAAGCTGTTCGGCGCGAACATGAAGGATGGGAGCATCGGCAAGATTTCCGAGAACCGTTTTGCCCGCGCCGACCTTGAACACACCCTGCTCTGTGTGGACGATGATATGAGGATGGAAGCCCTGCGCCAGACCAACTACGTCAAATCCATCGTGACCGCACAGGGGCAGATGGATTTGGAACGCAAGGGCAAGCAGAGCTATCAGGGCTGGATGTATGCCCGTCTGCTGGCGTTCAGCAATGGCGACCTGCAAGCCCTGTATGACCGCTCGGACGGATTCTATCGCCGCCAGATTGTCCTGACCACCAGAGAGAAAGCACAGTCCCGTGTGGACGACCCGGACATTGCCGAGAGGATGGCGGCAGAGGTCGAGGGCATCCTGCTGTGGGCGTTTGAGGGCTTGCAGCGGCTGGTGAAGAACGGGTTCCAGTTCAGCGAGAGTGACCGTGCCAAACGCAACCGGGAACTGGTAAAACGGGATAACAACAACGTCTTTGATTTCCTCGAATCCGAGGGTTACATCCGCTTGAAGGCGGATGCCAGTACCAGCTCCAAAGAGCTGTACGAGGTTTACAAGATGTGGTGCGAGGAGAACAACCTGAACGCTATCAAGTCCCGTGGGTTCAGCGATGCCCTGATTGCCAATCAGCGCAGGTACAATCTGGAACACACCAACAACATCATCAATTCTTCCGGGCGGCGTGTCCGGGGCTTTATCGGCATTGAGACCCTTGTTC
>CAYXQN010000110.1:0-5791 GCA_964466825.1 uncultured Faecalibacterium sp.
CGGGCGATCTGCTGTACAAGGCAGACCCCTATGCATTCCATGCAGAGACCCGCCCGTCCAATGGCAGCAAGGTCTACGACATCGGCGGCTTCGAGTGGCACGATGAAAAATGGCAGGCAGCACAGAAAAAAGCGGACGTGATCAACGGTCCGATGAATATCTACGAGATGCATGCCGGCAGCTGGAAGATGAAGGAGGGCGATGTGCCCTACAACTATTCCGAGCTTGCCGATGAGCTCATCCCGTATATCACTGAAATGGGCTATACCCATGTAGAGCTGCTGCCGATCATGGAATATCCGTTCGATGGCAGCTGGGGCTATCAGGTCACCGGCTACTTTGCACCCACCAGCCGTTACGGTACGCCCAAGGACTTTATGGCCTTTGTGGATAAGCTCCATGCAGCCGGTATCGGCGTCATCATGGACTGGGTGCCTGCGCACTTCCCCAAGGATGGTTTTGGCCTGTACCACTTTGACGGTGAGCCCTGCTACGAGGATCCCAATCCCCGCCGCGGCGAGCACAAGGAGTGGGGCACCATGGTGTTCGACTTTGGCCGCAACGAGGTGCAGAGTTTCCTGATCTCCAGTGCACTGTACTGGCTGGAGCAGTACCACATCGATGGTCTGCGCGTGGATGCTGTGGCTTCCATGCTGTATCTGGACTATAACCGCAAGGATGGCGAATGGGAGCAGAATAAGTACGGCGGCAAGGAGAACCTGGAAGCCGTTGCCTTCCTGCGCAAGCTGAACGATACGATCCTGGGCCGTCATCCCCACAAGTACATGATCGCTGAGGAATCCACTGCCTGGCCGCTGGTCACCAAGCCTGCAGCAGATGACGGCCTTGGCTTCAACTTCAAGTGGAACATGGGCTGGATGAACGATATGCTCAGCTACATGAAGACCGACCCGCTGTTCCGTGCGGGTAACCACAACAAGGTCACCTTCAGCTTCTTCTACGCATTCAGCGAGAACTTTGTGCTGCCCATCAGCCACGACGAGGTCGTGCACGGCAAGGGCAGCCTGCTGAATAAGATGCCTGGCGAGTATGAGGCCAAGTTTGCCAACCTGCGCACCTTCTTTGGCTACAAGATGGCGCACCCCGGCAAAAAGCTGCTGTTCATGGGTCAGGAGTTCGGCCAGTTTGCAGAGTGGAACGAGGCAAAGCAGCTGGATTGGATGCTGCTGGACTACGACAAGCACGTTGAGCTGAAGAATTACGTCAAGACCCTGAACGCCTTCTACAAGGATCACCCTGCTTTCTGGCAGGTGGACTACAGCTGGGAAGGCTTCCAGTGGATCGTCCCGGACGACTCGCAGCAGAGCGTTATTGCTTTCCTGCGCAAGGATGCAGCCGGCAAGCAGGTACTGGTGGTCTGCAACTTCAACCCCGTCCTGCGCGAGGGCTATACCCTGGGCGCACCGGTGTCCGGTACATACAAAGAGGTGCTCAACAGTGACGATGCAGCCTTTGGCGGTTCGGGCACTGTGCACAACAAGTCGGTCCGCAGCCAGAAAAAGCCGCAGCATGGGTTCGACCAGAGCATTACCATTACTCTGCCGCCTATGAGCACCCTGTACTTTGAGGTGCCTGCAAAGCGCACCCGCAAAGCAGCGGAAGATAAACCTGCAGACAAAAAGCCTGCAACCCGTAAACCCCGTGCCGCAAAAGCAGCCGAGGCAGCACCGGTAAAGGCTGAAAAGCCTGCAAAAAAGACCACCCGCAAGGCAAAAGCCGAGCCCAAGCCCGCGGCGGAAAAGACCCCTGAAAAGGAGCCTAAAAAGACCGCTCGCAAGCCCAAGGCAGAGGCTGAGCCCAAAACAGAAAAAGCGCCCGCAAAGCGCACCCGCAAGCCCAAGGAGCCAAAAGAATGACCGGCACACAGGGCGACCGATCCATCCTTTCATTTCATTCATCCATTCGTTGACCCATTTCCACACCGGAAATGTGATAAGATAAGGGGAGAATAAAGCTATGGCAAAAGAAATCGTGGCAATGATCCTTGCCGGCGGACGTGGCTCGCGCTTGTACGCGCTGACACAGAAAACGGCAAAACCTGCGGTGTCCTTCGGCGGTAAGTACCGCATCGTGGACTTCCCGCTGTCCAACTGCGTCAATTCCAACATCGATACTGTTGGTATTGCAACTCAGTATCAGCCTCAGAAGCTGAACGAGTACATTGGCAACGGCCAGCCCTGGGACCTGGACCGCCTGCACGGCGGCGTCCATACCCTGCCTCCGTACGAGCAGGCAAAGGGTACCGACTGGTACAAGGGCACCGCAAATGCTATCTACCAGAATATCGGCTTCATCGACAGCTATGATCCGGAGTACGTCATCATTCTGTCCGGTGACCAGATCTGCAAGCAGGACTATGCAGACTTCCTGCGCTTCCACAAGGAAAAGGGCGCAGAGTTCTCTGTGGCCGTTATGGAAGTTGACTGGAAGGAAGCTTCCCGTTTCGGCCTGATGGTCGCAGACGAGAACGACCAGATCACCGAGTTCCAGGAGAAGCCCCCGGTACCCAAGTCCAACCTGGCTTCCATGGGTATTTACATCTTCAACTGGGATGTGCTCAAGAAGTATCTGGAAGAGGACGAGGCAGATCCCGAGTCCAAGAACGACTTTGGTATGAACATCATTCCCGCACTGCTGCGTGACGGCCGCAAGATGTACGCTTACCGCTTTGCTGGTTACTGGCGTGACGTCGGCACCATCGACAGCCTGTGGGAGGCTAACATGGAAGTTCTCGATCCTGAGAACTCCGGCATCGATATCTTCGATGAAAAGTGGAAGATCTACAGCCGCAACCCTGTTCTGCCCGCACAGAAGATCGGCCCCCGTGCTGTCGTGCAGGATTCCCTCATCACTGAGGGCTGCAAGATCTACGGCAATGTCAAGCACTCGGTGCTGAGCGCTGGTGTTACCGTTGAGGAAGGCGCTACGGTCGAGGATGCTGTCCTGATGGATGGCGTTGTTGTCAAGGCAGGCGCAGTGGTCAAACGCTGCATCCTGGCGGAGGATGTCGTCATCGGCGCCGGCGCTGTGATCGGCGGCGAAGGCCCCATCGCTCATGTGGGCACCGGCCTGACCGTCGGTGCAGGCGCTACCGTCAAGGAGGGCGCAAAAGTCTTTGAATCCGTCAAGGAGGGTACTGAAGTATGCTGAGCCAGAACACCAATGCGTTGGGCATTATCTTCCCCAACAGTTACGATAATACCGTTCCCGAGCTGGTGACCGAGCGTGCAATGGCTTCGATCCCCTTTGCAGGCCGTTACCGCATGGTGGACTTTGTTCTGTCCAGCATGGCTAACTGCGGCATTTCCAATGTTTCCATCGTGGTGCGCAAGAACTACCACTCCCTGATGGATCATCTGGGCACTGGCCGTGAGTGGGATATGGCCCGCCGTCATGGCGGTCTGAACATCGTGCCTCCCTTTGCTGAAAAGGGCGTGCGCATTTATTCCGGCCGTGTGGAGGCTCTGTCTTCCATCCTGAACTTCCTGGAGAACCAGAAGGAAAAGTATGTTGTTATGTGCGATGCCAACATCGCGATCAACTACGACTTCAACGCTCTGCTGGCTGCACACCGTGCAAGCGGCGCTGACGTTACCGTTGCTTACCAGAAGACCGAGATCCCCGAGGGCCTGAAGAACGACAACTACACCCTGACTGTGGACGAGAACGGCCGCGTTACCGAGCTGCTGCTCAACGACTACCGTTCCGGCGTGCAGAACCTGGATCTGAACATCTACGTTCTGGAGCGCGAGACCCTGATCAAGCTGGTCAAGGATGCAACCTCCCGTGGTCTGATCTACTTTGAGCGCGACATCCTGGCACACAACGTCAACATCCTGAACATCCAGGCTCTGGAGTACACTGGTTATGTGGCTCATGTCTGCGACATGAAGAGCTACTTCGACGAGAACCTGAAGCTGATCGATGAAAAGAATCTGGAAGCTCTGTTCCCCAAGAAGAGCCCGGTCTACACCAAGATCCGTGACGATAACCCCACCCGTTACGTTACCGGTTCCAAGGTTTCCGCTTCTCTGCTGGCAGATGGCTGCAAGATCGAGGGTACTGTTGAGAACTGCGTGCTGTTCCGTGGTGTCCAGGTCAAGAAGGGCGCTGTGGTCCGCAATTGTGTCCTGATGCAGGATACCGTCGTGGAGCCCGATGCCGAGCTGGATTGCGTTGTTACCGACAAGAACGTGAAGATTACTGCCGGCAAGAAGCTGTCCGGTACCGAGAGCTTCCCTGTTTACGTCCAGAAGAACCACACCGTCTGATCTTATGACTGTTCATAGGGGCGGCTTCCTCCCCGGTAGCCCCTCTTGAGAGGGGCGGGGGCGTTTTATGCCCCCGCCTGCTCTTTTGTCTGGACCTGTTTGGCCGCTTGTGCGGCGGGGGAGAATGATAAAATGATCAATTATTTGGAAGGAGCGATTCTATGAGGATCCTGTATGCTGCTTCGGAAGCAACCCCCTTTGCAAAATCCGGCGGTCTGGCAGACGTTGCGGGCGCATTGCCCAAGGCTCTGGTCAAGGACGGCGTGGATGCCCGTGTCATCATGCCTCTGTATGGCGACCTGAAGTTCCGCGATAAGCTGGAGTATGTCACCAACTATTCTGTCCCTGTGGGCTGGCGCAGCCAGTACTGCGGCCTGTTCAAGGCCGAGGTCAACGGCGTGACCTACTACTTCCTGGACAACGAGTATTACTTCAAGCGCCACGGCCTGTACGGCTTCTACGATGACGGCGAGCGTTTTGCCTTCTTCTCCCGTGCTGTGCTGGAGACCCTGTTCTATATCGACTTTACGCCGGACATCATCAACTGCAACGACTGGCAGACTGCACTGGTGCCCGTTTACCTGAACCTGTACTACCGTCATCTGGACAAGTTCAACCGCATCAAGACCATCTTCACCATCCACAACATCGCATATCAGGGAAAGTACGGCACCGATATCCTTGAGGATACCTGCGGCATTGGCCGCCGCGACCAGCACATCGTGGAGTACGATGGCTGCGCAAACTTCATGAAGGGTGCGATCGAGACTGCTGACAAGATCACCACCGTCAGCCCCACCTATGCTTACGAGATCCTGGATCCGTGGTTCAGCTATGGTCTGGACGCTCTGCTGCGTGAGAAGCAGTATAAGCTGTGCGGCATCCTGAACGGCATTGATATGGAAGCCAACGACCCCGCGACCGATAAGAACATCCCCTTCAACTACAGCATTGAGAATGTGGAAGAAGGCAAGGCAAAGTGCAAGGAAGCTCTGCAGGATAAGTTTGGTCTGCACAAGGATGGCAGCCCCATCTTTGGTATGGTCAGCCGCATGGTCGGCATGAAGGGCTTTGACCTGGTCCAGAGCATTGCCGATGGTCTGGTAGACCGTGGCATCCAGCTGGTCATTCTGGGCAGCGGCGAAGCACAGTACGAGAACTTCTTCTCCGAGCTGGCAGCCCGTCACCCGGGCCGTGTTGGCGCCTATATCGGCTTTGAGCCCAAGCTCTCGCAGGAGATCTATGCGGGCGCCGATGCCTTTATCATGCCTTCCAAGAGCGAGCCCTGCGGCCTGGCACAGATGGTTGCCTGCCGTTATGGTACTCCTCCCATCGTTCGTGAGACCGGCGGTCTGCGTGACTCCATCCACGACAGCACGATGGGCGATGGCAATGGTTTCACCTTTGCCGGCTACAGCGCACACGAGCTGTATGTTGCCTGCTGCAACGCACAGAACTCCTACAACGACAAGGAGAACTGGAAGAACCTTGTCAAGCAC
>CAYXQN010000111.1:0-5654 GCA_964466825.1 uncultured Faecalibacterium sp.
GCGCGCCTGCTTTGGGAGCAGGATGCCGCAGGTTCGAATCCTGTCACTCGGATATAGAAAAAGCACCTAGAAACGCAAGTTTTTAGGTGCTTTTCTTTTATATCAAAAAAACAGCTGCACCTAAAAGATGCAGCTGTTTTCGTTTATTGTTTAGCCCTCGTTGCGCTTTGCCAGCAGAGCCTCGATCTTCTTAATGGGATCGATAATGCTGGAAACAGACATATCGTGGTTCAGAGCCACCACAAAGTATGCAGCATACTTGGAAACGTCCACGTCCACATACCAGTCACGGGTCAACAGCTCCGGCATACGGTAAGTCAGGTTGGTACCCACAACATAAGTCAGAGTGCCGTCCGCAACTGCCTTATCAAACTTCTCCAAGCCACTGGTGAACAGGGGGAAGGTCGCATTGGCGATGATGCGGGCAGCGCCGCGCTCCTTCAGGTTGCTTGCAACCTCCAGCATGCTCTCACCGGAAGCAATGATGTCGTCTGCGATGAAGACAGTCTTGCCTTCCACAGACTCACCCAGATACTCGTGGGCAACGATGGGATTGCGGCCATTGACCACGCGAGTGTAGTCACGGCGCTTATAGAACATACCCAGATTGCAGCCCAGAACGCTGGAGAAGTACATATTGCGGCTCATAGCGCCTTCGTCAGGGCTGACCACAGTAAACTTTTCCTTATCAAAAGAGATCGCAGGGTCCTTCTTGAGCAGGCTCTTGAGCACCTGATAGGTGGGCATTGCATTATCAAAGCTCATCAGAGGCACTGCGTTCTGCACACGGGGGTCGTGTGCATCAAAGGTGATGATATTGTCCACACCCATGGTCTGCAGCTCCTGCAGCGCCACAGCACAGTCCAGGCTTTCGCGCACAACACGGCGATGCTGACGGCCGCCGTACAGACTGGGCATAATAACAGACACACGGTGTGCCTTGCCGGCAACAGCCTGGATCAGACGCTTGAGGTTTGCAAAGTGATCATCCGGAGACATATGGTTCTCGTTACCAAACAGACTATAGGTCACACTGTAGTTGCCGGGATCCACCACGATAAAGATATCGTCGCCACGCACAGACTCTTTGACCAGGCCCTTGGCATCGCCGCTCTGGAAACGAGGACAGTCGCTCTGAATGATAAAGCTGTCACGCTCCACGCCAGCTTCCCTTGCCCAGCGCACCAGATGGTTGTCGATCAGGCCCGTCAGTTCCTCTGCACCACGGCAGGAAATGAGGCGCAGTTCTGCCACACTGGGCTGACGGAAAAACGACTTAGGGGAAATTTCAATAGACATAATCAAAACTCCTTATTGCTGCAAAACACTCCGAACAACTCACTTGCGGAAGTTCATACTTAGTTTTATTTTATCACATTTTGTCGTTTGTTCCATAGCATTTTTCACCACAAATTGATTTTCTGCGGCTTGCACATCTGTTTTACATTTTTCACAAAGAGACTGTGTGTTTTCGACAAAAAGCCATTCTTTTCTCCGCCGCACGCAAGATTATGACCCACCTGGTCTCCGAACACCCCTCTCTCACACAACAAAACTCCCCCTGTCAGGCATCACTGCCGGATAGGGGGAGTTGCTTCACTTACCTTCTGGGAAACGTTAAATTACAGAGCGGCGACAGCTGCCTTCAGAGCCTCCACGCGATCGGTGTTTTCCCACTTCACGCCCAGATCCTCACGGCCCATGTGACCATAAGCAGCAAGCTTACGGTAGATGGGCTTGCGCAGTTCCAAATCACGGATGATCGCTGCAGGGGTCAGGTCGAATACCTGCTCCACTGCCTGCTCGATCACCTCGTCTGCCACAGTACCAGTGCCGAAGGTATCCACCATGATGGAAACCGGCTTTGCCACGCCGATAGCGTAAGCAACCTGGACCTCGCACTTTTTAGCCAGACCTGCAGCCACGATATTCTTAGCTACCCAACGAGTCGCATAGGCAGCGCTGCGGTCCACCTTGCTGGGATCCTTGCCGGAGAAAGCACCGCCGCCGTGGCGTGCGTAGCCGCCGTAAGTATCCACAATGATCTTGCGGCCAGTCAGGCCAGAGTCGCCCTGAGGGCCGCCCACGACAAAGCGGCCAGTGGGGTTGATATAATACTTGGTCTCTGCATCCAGCAGTTCTGCCGGGATGGTTGCCTTGATGACCTTTTCCATCACATCAGCACGCAGAGTCTCCATGCTGACGGCTTCGCTGTGCTGGCTGGAAATGACCACAGCATCCACACGGGCGGGCTTGCCGTCCACATACTCAACAGTGACCTGGCTCTTGCCGTCCGGACGCAGATAGTCCATCTCGCCGTTCTTACGCACCTCAGTCAGGCGCAGCGCCAGCTTGTGAGCCAGGCTGATGGGCATGGGCATCAGTTCGGGGGTCTCATCGCAAGCGTAGCCAAACATCATGCCCTGGTCGCCTGCACCGCCAACGGTATCGTTGGTGCCCAGTGCAATGTCGGGGCTCTGGCCATCGATGTTCGAGATCACAGCGCAGGTGTCGGCATCAAAACCGAACTTTGCGCGGGTATAGCCGATATCAGCCACGACTTCACGCACGATCTTCTGGAAATCGACGTAGCAGTTGGTGGTGATTTCGCCCATGATGTGCACCAGACCAGTGGATGCACAGGTCTCGCAGGCCACGCGGGCATCGGAATCGTTGGTCAGGATCTCGTCCAGGATCGCATCCGAGATCTGGTCGCAGATTTTGTCGGGATGTCCTTCGGTAACAGACTCCGAGGTAAACAGATGTCTTGCCATAATAATTGTCCTCCTATGTTTTAAGGGTGTGTCGGGCTTCAGCTTCCTACTCATGTCATCAAGTTCATTACACGAGAAAAATAAAAGCGCTCAGGACCCGAAGGTTCTGAGCGTAAAACTCTTATCTTCCGGTTTCCCGCAGGATTTGGCACCTTACGCTTTCACGCAGGTTGTCGGGCTTCACAGGGCCTGTCCCCTCAGCCGCTCTTGATAAGTGGTATTCAGTTGTTTACGTCCGATATTCTATCACCGATGCGACGGATTGTCAAGATAAGTCTCACTTATTTTCGACATTTTTTTGAATTTGATGTAAAAACCGTTCGCAAGAAAAAAGCCTTCCCTTGCGGGAAGGCAGTGTCCGGTGATCCGTGCTATCTAAAATGCACTTTTCCCCTTTCACCTATAGGTCTCAGATTTAATAACCCTTTGCCTGCTCGCCGTTCAGCAGCTTGACAGCGCGGGAGGTGCCCAGACGGTCTGCACCCAGAGCGAGGAACTTTTCCATGTCCTCGATGGTAGAGATGCCGCCGGCGGCCTTGACCTTGCAGCGGCCTGCCACACCCTTGACCATCAGCTCAATATCCTCGAAGGTGGCGCCTGCAGTGGAGAAACCGGTGCTGGTTTTGATGTAGTCAGCACCTGCCTCGCAAACAATGTCACACATCTTCTTCTTTTCGTCATCGGTCAGCAGGCAGGTCTCAATGATGACCTTGAGGATCTTATCGCCTACAGCCTGCTTGACTGCACGGATGTCCTCACGCACTGCATCGTACTCACCATTCTTCAGGCGGCCGATGTTGATGACCATATCCACTTCCTCGGCACCATTTTCGATGGCTGTCTTAGCCTCGAAAGCCTTGCTTGCAGTATCCATTGCACCCAGAGGGAAGCCGACCACGCAGCACACCGGGATACGGCCTGCCATATACTCTACAGCCTGCTTGACATAGCAGGTGTTGATGCAGATGGATGCTGTATGATTTTCGATCGCCTCATCGCAGATCACTTTGATCTGAGGCCAGGTAGCTTCAGGCTTGAGCAGGGTATGGTCCACATGGGACAGGATCTCTTCACGAGTCATATCATTTACCTCCAACGATCAATTTTTGGTAGCATGGCGCACTTTGCCCATACCAACAGCACTTAAAACAATGGCAGTGATCGACAGCGTTGCACCGATAATGCCCAAAACCAAACCGGAGACCAGAAATGCAAAACCTTTCAAACCATGTTTCATAAAACCGTACCTCCAAAATTTTATCTTTGTACCTGTTCAATAACAGGAAAACACCAAAAGGACTGTGCTCAGCGCTCTTTCTTGCGGAACACGATCAGCTTGCTGAACACATAATTGAGGACGACTACGACTACATTGGAGAACACTTTGACACACATACCCCAGAGCTGCTGAGCACCGGATATTGAGACAAAGATCGCCGTGGGACCGTCTGCACCGCCAATAACACCAACTGCCCCGGAAACCGTCGTATAGGCATGGGCATCGCTCGTTGCGCCCGCCCAAAGCGCCACCAGAATTTCCAGCGCCGATGTGACCAGTGCTTCGCCCTGTGCCGCCAGGAGGTTGCCGCCGATCATCATGATGGCAGCGTCCAGTACCAGTGTGCCCAACCGGCAGGAAACGAATACCGCAAATTCCTTTACAGCTGCCTTCCCTGTTGTCCTGCTGCGGAACACGAACGCACGGTTGGTCACATATGCGAACAGGATACACAGTGCATTATCCAGCACGTTGCCCCAGCTGTTGGCAGCCTGGTAGCCGAACAGCGCCTGAAACAACGCATACAGCAGAATGTTGAGCAAGGTAGTCAGCACCCCAAAAACAAGATAGCTGAGAACTTCCCAATGTTTTTTGATCCAGTTTTTCATTGTTTCCTCATACAAAAACAGCCCCGCCGCCGTTACCCGGCAACGGGGCTGTTGATCGCATTGTGGAAAAGCTGTTGCTTTACCTCAGAGCTGATTACTCAGCATCCTCAGCCAGCAGAGCCTTCATGGACAGGCTGATGCGCTTCTTGTCGAAGTCAACATCCAGCAGCTTCACATCGACCATATCGCCGACCTTCAGTGCGTCAGAGACCTTCTCAACGCGATCATTGCTGATCTCGCTGATGTGGACCAGACCGTCAACACCCGGCAGGATGCGGACGAATGCACCAAACTTGGTCAGAGAAACGACCGGAGCGTGGAAGGTGCTGCCTGCGGGATAGCTGTTCTTCAGCTGCTCCCAAGGATTATCCTCAGCCTTCTTGTAGCCCAGAGAAACCTTGTGGTTCTCAGTGTCGATGTCCTTGACATACACTTCGATGCTGTCGCCAACGGAGACAACCTCGGAGGGGTGCTTGATGCGGTTCCAGCTCAGCTCGCTGATGTGGCACAGGCCGTCCACACCGCCGATGTCAACAAATGCACCATAAGAGGTCAGGCTCTTGACAACGCCAGCGTAGGTCTTGCCCACTTCGACGCTTGCCCAGAACTCTTCGCGCTTTGCCTTGTTCTGCTCAGCGGTGACCTTGTTGATGCTGCCGACGATCTTGCGGCCGGAGCACTCGGTGACGACCAGCTGAACGTGCTGGCCAACCAGAGCAGTGTAGTCCTCGTCACGGCGCATAGTAGCCTGAGAACGGGGGACGAACACCTTAACGCCCTTAACGTTGACAACAACGCCGCCCTTATTGAACTCAGTAACATCGCCCTCGACGATCTCACCGGATTCTGCTGCCTTAGCGATTTCTTCCATGCCCTTGCGAGATGCGAGCTTCTTGCGGGAGAGCTGGATGACGCCATCCTGATCCATAACCTTCTCGACGATGAGGTCCAGCTCATCGCCAACCTTTACCAGGTCTTCGACCTTTGCGGAAG
>CAYXQN010000112.1:0-5599 GCA_964466825.1 uncultured Faecalibacterium sp.
AAGCAGCCCCGTGTGGACGAGGCTCCCTTTGATTCCGGCCGCAAGATGATGTCCACCATCCATCAGGTGGGTGGAAGCTATGTTCAGTACACCAAGGGCGGCCCGGATGTGGTGCTGGCACGCTGCACCAGCTATCTGGAAAACGGCAAGGCAAAGCCCATGACCGATGCAAAGCGTGCTGAGATCATGGCACAGAACAAGGCAATGGCAGACAAGGCACTGCGTGTTCTGGCAGCGGCCAAGCGCGACTGGAGTGCAAAGCCTGCGCAGAATACCCCGGAGTATCTGGAGCAGGAGCTGTGCTTTGTGGGTCTGACCGGCATGATCGACCCTGTGCGTCCGGAGGTCAAGGACGCAATTGCAGAGTGCCGTGCTGCGGGCATCCGCCCGGTGATGATCACCGGTGACCACAAGGACACCGCAGTTGCCATTGCCAAGGAGCTGGGCATCATTGCCGACGCTTCGCAGGCGATCACCGGCGCAGAGCTGGACAATATCCCGGACAGCGAGATCTGCGAGGCGGTCAAGAACTACTCGGTCTATGCGCGCGTTCAGCCGGAGCACAAGACACGCATCGTTACTGCATGGAAGCAGAATGGTGCCATCACCGCAATGACCGGTGACGGCGTGAACGATGCACCCTCCATCAAGTCTGCAGACATCGGCGTGGGCATGGGCATCACGGGTACCGATGTGACCAAGAACGTGGCAGATATGGTTCTGGCGGATGATAATTTTGCCACCATTGTTTCTGCCGTAGGCGAAGGCCGCCGCATCTACGACAACATCCGCAAGGCGATCCAGTTCCTGCTGGCGTCCAACATGAGCGAGGTCCTGGGCGTATTCTGCTCGTCCCTGATGGGCTTCACTCTGCTCAACCCGGTGCATCTGCTCTTTATCAACCTCATTACTGACACCTTTCCGGCACTGGCGCTGGGTATGGAGGAAGGCGAGCCGGATACCATGCAGCGCCCGCCCCGTGACTCCCACGAGGGCATCTTTGCTCGTGGCATGGGTGTGGATGTGATTTATCAGGGCATACTGGTCACCATCATTACCATCACCTCCTACCTGATCGGCAACTTCTTTGAAAGTGGTGCGATCTTCCCGGTGGTGGGCGGCGTGTCTGACCATGGTATGACGATGGCCTTCCTCACCATGAGCATGTGCGAGATCTTCCATTCCTTCAACGTGCGTTCGCAGCGTAAGTCCATCTTCACCCTCAAGACCCACAACAAGATCCTGTGGCTGTCCATGCTGGTGTCGTTGGCGCTGACCACCGCCGTGCTGGAAGTGCCTTTCCTGGCAGATGCCTTTGGCTTTACGCCGGTCGGCCTAACCGAATACCTCATTGCGCTCGGTCTGGGCGTGCTGGTCATTCCGGTGGTCGAGCTGGTCAAGTTCTTCCAGCGTAAGCTGGCAAAGCAGTAAATTGCCGCAAAAAAAGACCTGTTCCCTTGTGAGGGAACAGGTCTTTTTGCGTACAGAAAGGATTACTGGATGTTGGTCACGGGGTAGTCCTGTGCTTCCACCGCCTGCTTCAGCACTTCATCTGCCACATCGGCGTTCAGGGTGACGACGGCGGTGCCTGCCTCAAAGCTGGCGACGGCTTCGGTCACTTCGGGCAGCTTTTCCAGCGCCTTTTTCACGCGGGCTTCGCAGTGGGGGCACATCATGCCTTCGATGGTAAGGGTTTTCTGCATTTTTGGTTCCTCCTTGGTTTCGGGTTCAATAATTTCTTCCTCGGCGGGCTGGATCAGAACAGCGGGCAGGGGAGTAGTCTTGGGAATGCGGTCACGCTTGATGCTGTGCAGGTCGAACAAGTTCAGCCGCAGTGCATTGCTTACGACACAGAAACTGGACAGGCTCATGGCGGCAGCACCGAACATCGGGTTGAGGGTCAGCCCGAAGGGGATGAATACGCCAGCCGCCAGCGGGATGCCGATGGAGTTGTAGAAGAATGCCCAGAACAGATTCTGATGGATATTGCGCAGGGTGGCTCGGCTCAGACGGATAGCAGCTGGTACGTCGGAAAGATGGGAGTTCATCAGCACAACGTCGGCGGCGTCGATGGCAACGTCTGTTCCGGCGCCGATAGCAATACCAGTATCAGCACGGGTCAATGCGGGCGCATCGTTGATGCCGTCGCCTACCATGGCAACTTTGCCGTAGGTCTGAAGCTGGCGGATAATGGCCTCTTTGCCGTCCGGCAGGACCCCGGCGATCACTTCGTCCACACCGGCCTGTTTACCGATGGCGTCGGCGGTGCGCTGGTTGTCACCGGTCAGCATTACGACCCGGATGCCCATGCCCTGCAGTTCACGGATGGCACGGGGACTGTCCTCCTTGATGGTATCTGCCACAGCAATGACACCCAGCAAACGTCCGGCACCGCCAAAGAACAATGGGGTCTTACCTTGTGCGGCAAGTTCCTCGGCGGCCGTCTGCAGAGCGCCAGGGATACGGGTCCGGGTGCGGATAAAGCTGCTGTTGCCGCCAAAAATCTCGACACCGTTCAGCTTTGCGGTGAGACCATTGCCCGGCAGAGCTGCAAAGTCGGTCACCTGCGGAGGGAAAAGATGCTGCTCGTCTGCATAGGCAAGCACGGCCTTGGCCAGCGGATGTTCGCTCTTGTGCTCCAAAGCGGCAGCAAGGGTCAGCAGTTCGGTTTCGGTCACACCCTCTGCGGGCAGAACATCAGTCACTTTTGGCTCGCCGCTGGTGATAGTGCCGGTCTTGTCCAGTGCAATGATCTGGGTTCGCCCGGCGGCTTCCAGAGAAGCGGCCGTCTTGAACAGGATGCCGTTTTTGGCACCAAGACCGTTGCCTACCATGATAGCGACCGGTGTAGCAAGGCCCAGTGCACAGGGACAGCTGATGACCAGCACCGAGATGCCCCGCGCCAGAGCATAGCCCAGCTCCTGCCCCAGCAGCAGCCAGACGAGGGTGGTCACCACTGCGATCGAGATGACCGCAGGAACAAAGAAACCGGATACGGTGTCGGCGACCTTGGCAATGGGGGCTTTGGTCGCAGCAGCATCGCTCACCATGCGGATGATCTGAGCCAGAGTGGTGTCCTCGCCCACACGGGTGGCTTCGCACTGTAAAAAGCCGGACTGGTTGGCCGTTGCGGCCGAGACCTTATCACCAGCGGCCTTATCTACCGGGATGCTTTCGCCGGTCAGGGCGCTTTCGTTCACAGCACTGCTGCCGTCCAGCACGATGCCATCCACCGGGATGCTCTCGCCGGGGCGCACCACAAAAATATCGCCCTTGTTCACCTGTTCGATCGGGACGGTGACTTCTGTGCCGTCCCGCAGCAGGGTGGCGGTCTTGGGTGCAAGCTTCATCAGGCTCTTGAGCGCATCAGTCGTCTTGCCTTTGGAACGGGCTTCCAGCATCTTGCCCACGGTGATAAGGGTCAGGATCATGGCGGCGGATTCAAAATAGAACTCGTGCATATAGTGCATGACAAGTTCTGTATCGCCATGCAGCTGCGCATCGGTCATGGCGAACAATGCATAGGTGCTCCACACAAAGCTTGCCATTGAGCCAAGCGCTACCAGTGTGTCCATGTTGGGAGCGCGGTGGATCAGCCCTTTGAAGCCGTTAATGAAGAACTTTTGGTTGATGACCATCACAATGCCCGACAGCAGAAGCTGTACAAGCCCCATGGCGATGTGGTTGCCCTCGAACCATGCGGGAACGGGCCAGCCCCACATCATGTGCCCCATGGAAAAGTACATCAGTACCAGCAGAAAGCCCAGGGAAGCGAACAGGCGCCGCTTGAGCTTTGGGGTCTCGTGATCGGCCAGTGCATCCAGATCGGGGTTTGCGCTGGCAGCAGAGGAGGCGGCTGCCTTGGGACTTGCGCCATAACCTGCATCCTGTACAGCCTGAATGATGGCAGCGCTTGATGCAGTGCCCTCTACGCCCATGGAGTTGGTCAAAAGGCTCACCGAACAGCTTGTTACGCCCGGGACCTTGCTCACGGCTTTTTCTACCCGGGCAGAGCAGGCCGCACAGCTCATGCCGGTTACATTGAATTGTTCCATCGTGTCCTCCTGTTATGATCCGGTCTGCCTGCAGACTGTTTATTTCATCAGTTTTGGCAGCAGTTTGAGCAGTTCGTCCAGCTTTTCGGTTCCGCCGTCCCGCAGATCATTGGCCACACAGGTGCCAATGTGCTGGGTCAGAAGCTCCCGTGAAAAGCTGTTCAAGGCAGAATTTGCGGCTGCAACCTGTACAAGGATGTCTGCGCAGTAAGCGTCCTTCTCCACCATGCCCCGGATGCCCCGGATCTGCCCTTCGATACGGCTCAGGCGGTTGAGCAGTGCCTTATGTTCTTCCGGCGTGCGGTGCTTGTGGCGGCAGCAGGTGGATGCATGACCCTCTGCGGAGGGTGTTTCTGCACAGCAGCAGGAACAGTTTTGTTCCAAATGCTCCATATTCCGGCTCCTTTCCGTTCAATAAACCCCCTGGGGGTATCTTTCGAGATGATTTTAACACAGTTTGTGATATAAAACAAGAGTAAAATAAAAACTCCCGCCAGACGGTCATCCGTCCAGCGGGAGTATGGATCAAAAAATCAGACGATGCGGGATGCAAACAGATTCCACATCTTGTTCCACCAGTACCAGTCGTGGGAAACATCGCTGCCCCAGAATTCGATGTGAGCAGGGGTCTTGGTCTCGGTAAGGCCCTTTTCCATCGAATGGGTATCGGCCAGTGCGTCCTGCTGATAGGCACCCTGTCCGGCGCAAAGCAGCAGTGTGTTCTCCGGAGCGTCAGCCAGCAGTGCATGGTCGTAAAGACCCTGCTTGTGGAGCGCCATCAGGGGAGAGTTGCGCAGTGCGAGGTCATCCCCGGCAGCATCGCCCCAAAAACGCGCCAGCTCGTAAATGCCATCCATACCGAGGGCACCGGCGAACAGCTCGGGGCGGCGCAGACGGCAGTTGACGGCGTGATATGCGCCCAGATCAACACCGGCACACCACAGCGTTTTGGCACCGTTCAGTTCCAAAATACGGGGGGCGAGCTCGTTGGTCAGGTAGAGAAAATACTTTTCCTGCAGTTCAGCCCGGCGGCGGCGCGGCAGCTGGTCGTTCAGCAGACCTTCGCCATCCAGGCTGTCGGCGCAGAACAGCTGCAGTTTGCCCTCATTGAGCAAGGAGCTGACAGCGTCCGGCATATTGTTGTTTTCCCAGTCGTAAAAGCGGCCGCAGCGGGCGGGCAGAGCCAGAACCGGCAAACCGGCATGGCCATAGACTTTGAATTCCATTTCGCGGCCCAGAACACCGCTCCATTCTTTATAGTAAGTACCCTGCATCATGGTAAAACGCTCCTTTACACAAATTGATTGCGCTCAGCGCTGTACTCGTACCCAACAGCCTGCAACGCAGCACAGAGCTGTGCTTTGTCGGCCTGCAGGTCTTCGCACAGTGCGTCCAGGCTGGGGTAGAAGTCCCGCAGCTTGAGATTGACCACGCTCAGCAACATGATCGGATCGGTTGGCAGTCCCATGCGGTTTCCTCCTGATAAAACAAAAACCGGTCACTCGACAAAGTGACCGGCAACATACACCAAATTAGACAGCGCG
>CAYXQN010000113.1:0-5474 GCA_964466825.1 uncultured Faecalibacterium sp.
GTGTTGGTCATGTTCAGGCGGGAGAACTCGCGCTGCTTGGGGAACTCGTTGCCAAAGATGTTCTCGATGACCCAGTTGTACAGCGGGCGGTGGTTCTCAAACTCCAGGCTGCACATACTGTGGGTAATGCCCTCGATGGCGTCCTGGATGGGGTGTGCAAAGTCGTACATCGGGTAGATGCACCACTTGTTGCCCTGACGGTGATGCTCGGCATACTTGATGCGGTAGATGGCCGGGTCACGCATATTCATGTTGGGGCTTGCCAGGTCGATCTTGGCACGCAGGGTCTTTTCGCCCTCCTGGAACTCGCCTGCACGCATCCGGCGGAACAGGTCCAGGTTCTCCTCCGGGCTGCGGTCGCGCCAGGGCGACGGACGGGACGGCTTGCCGGCATCGGCGCCGCGGTACTCACGCATCTGCTCACGGGTCAGGTCGTCCACATAAGCCTTGCCCTCCAGGATCAGCTTCTCGGCGTACTCGTAGCACTTGTCAAAGTAATCGCTGCCGTAGAAGATGCCGCCGGTGGGGTCAGCGCCCAGCCAGTGCAGGTCCTCGATGATGCTGTTGACGTACTCCTCGCCTTCACGGGCGGGGTTGGTGTCGTCCAGGCGCAGGTTGAACTTGCCGCCGTACTGGTTGGCGATAGACCAGTTGATGTAGATGGCCTTTGCGCTGCCAATGTGCAGGTAGCCGTTGGGCTCCGGCGGGAAGCGGGTATGGATCTCGCTGACCTTGCCTTCCGCCAGGTCAGCGTCGATGATATCGGTCAAAAAGTTTTTATCTGCCATGTGGTCTCCCCCTGTCAGGGCACCGGATGTGCCCTCATGATAATAGTATATAATACAACTTTTTTCGCTTTGCTTCAAGGTTTTGGTGCAAAGCCCCTGCGGGTCTACAGGTTTTACGGACAAATATCCAGCTAATATTGTAACATCAAATACAATAGTCTGCAAGAGGGGAAATTGCTGCGGGGATCGCCGGAGCTGCAGGGGTACAAAAAAGCTCCTGCCGGTGCATCGGCACCAGCAGGAGCAGAGGGTCTTATGGGGTCACTCAGCGCCGCACGAAGCCCAGATAGCGGCTGCCCTGAAAACTCAGGGTGCCTGCGTCGCCTTCCACCAGCATCCCGTAGTCAGAGCCGTTGACTTCCAGCTCCATGCGGTCGCCGCTGGGGACTTCAAAGGTCACATAGTAATCGGTCGACGAGGAAACGTGGTTGTGGCCATTGTGGTGATGATTATGATGCCGTACATCCACCCGCTTTGTCACCACGCGGGCCTGCACATCCAGCCGGGGAGAAGCATCGTTTTTGCGCTCCTGTTTTGCTGACTTTACGAAGGTCGAGATGAATGTTGCGATGATAAAGACGAACATTGCGATCCAGATCACCGGAAAAATGTTGAAGAACAGGTCAAACATCATGGTCACATCCTCCGCTTTTTATAAAAAAGGCAAGCGTTCCAAAGCAGATCACAGGGTGCCGTTTTCGTCCGTACCGCCGGACTGCTGCTGGCTGGAGTACAGCACCATCAGATGATTGGCCGAAGCCTCCAGCTGGCTCTTGGCTGCTTGCAGTGCAGCCTCCTCGCTGTCGTTCATCTTTTCGGGCTTGTCCTTGCGCAGGCAGCGGCGCAGGTTGGCAAGGTCGGTCTTTATGCGGTTCTTTTCGTCCTTGTCCAGCTCTTTTTTGCACTTGGACAACGCCTCGTCCACCTGATAGGCCAGCATCTCGCACTGGTTGTGCAGGTCCAGCCGGCCCTTACGGCGGCTGTCCTCCTGCTCGTAGGCGGCGGCATCCTGCATGGCACGCTGGATCTCGTTCTCGGACAGGTTGGTGCTGCCGGTGATGGTGATGTTCTGCTCCCGGCCGGTGCCCAGGTCCTTGGCCGAGACCTTGACCACACCGTTTACGTCGATGTCAAAGGTGACTTCGATCTGCGGCTTGGACGAAAAGCTTGCACGGATGCCGTTGAGCTTGAACTTGCCCAGGCTCTTGTTGTCCCGTGCAAAGTGGCGCTCGCCCTGCAGCACGTTGATCTCCACGCTGGTCTGCATGGGGCGTGCAGTGGTAAAGATCTGGCTCTTGCGGGTGGGGATCATGCTGTTGCGGGTGATCAGCGGGGTGGCCACACCGCCTACCGTTTCAATGGAAAGGGTCAGCGGGGTAACATCCATCAGCACCAGACCCTGCGCAGCGGCACCGGTGGCGCCGGCCAGTTTGCCGCCGCCCTGCAGCAGGCCGCCCTGAACAGCGGCGCCCATGGCCACACATTCATCGGGGTTCAGCGCACGGCTGGGTTCCTTGCCCAGCAGGTCCTTGACCTGGCGCTCCACGGCGGGCATCCGGGTGCTGCCGCCAACCAGCAGGACCTTGCCCAACTGGCTGGCCGAGATACCGGCATCCCGCAGGGCGTTCTGCACCGGGGTAACGGTGCGGGCCAGCAGATCGCCGGTCATCATCTCAAACTGAGGGCGGGTGATGGCCAGATCCAGGTGATGGGGGCCATCCTTGCCCACTGCGATAAAAGGCAGATTCAGCTGTGCGGAGGGAGCACTGGACAGCTCCTTTTTGGCTTTTTCAGCTTCTTCCTTCAGGCGGCCCATGGCGGCAGGGTCACGGGTCAGGTCGATGCGGTCGGATTTTTTGAACTCGGCCACGGCATAGTCTACGATGCGCTGATCAAAGTCATCGCCGCCCAGCTGGGTGTCGCCGCCGGTCGCCAGCACCGTAAAGGTACCGTCCTCGATCTCGATGATGGAAACGTCGAAGGTGCCGCCGCCCAGGTCGTAGACCAGGATCTTTTGGGCGGCCTCGTTGTCCAGACCGTAAGCCACAGCCGCAGCGGTAGGCTCGTTGATAATGCGCAGCACGTTCAGGCCGGCAATACGGCCGGCGTCCTGAGTAGCCTTGCGCTGGCTGTCATCAAAGTAGGCAGGTACAGTAATGACTGCTTCGGTCACCGGTTCGCCCAGATAACTCTCGGCATCCCGGCGGATCTTGGCCAGGATCATGGCGCTGATCTCCTGCGGAGTCAGGTCCTTGCCATCAATGTGGACACGACGGTCGGTACCCATGTAACGCTTGATGCTGGACACGGTGCGCCCGGAGTTGGTTGCGATCTGGCGCTTGGCTGCACCGCCCACCAGACGCTCGCCATCCTTGCCAAAGGCCACTACGCTGGGGGTGGTGCGCTCGCCCTCTGCATTGGTGATCACAACAGGCTTGCCGCCCTCCACCACAGCCACACAGGAATTGGTGGTGCCCAGATCGATACCGATTACTTTGCTCATACTGTTTCCTCTCTGCTCTACAACGCTTTGATCAAGCGGTTTTTTCCAGTATTATATTACCGTGCTGATATGACGATTTCTTATTCCATTTGTAAAGAATCTATGTTGTAGGCGGTCCGCTGGGCAGGCTGTTCGGTCAGCTCCCGCAGCAGCCGCTTGGCCTCCGGCAGGCGGGCAAGAGCGTCCGGATCGTCCTCCCGGGCCAGAATGGTCAATCCGCGCATGGCCTCCACCGTCAGGGCCAGTGCTTTTTTGACCGAGACATAACGGGTCTCAGACTGTGCGATGCGCAGCAGGATAAAGGGCGTGTGCTGGATGTCCGGGGTCTGGGCAGCGCATTTTTGTGCACGGCGGTACTGCATCAGCGCAGCGCCTTCGTCCCCCAGCTGGTGAGCGTGGTCGCCCAGGGCAAGATACGCCAGCGGGTCGCCGCTTTCGGCAGCGGTCCGCCACATCCGCAGCGCCTGCGTGCGGCTGGCCTTTGTGCCAAGGCCCTCGTAATAACAGCGGCCCAGCAGGGTCAGGCCGGTGGAACTGCCTTTTTGAGCAGCATCCGCAAACAGATCGGCGGCAGTTGCCCAGTCACCGGAGCGTGCGGCGATCATTCCGCATTCCACTTCTTCTTCACCGGGATCGTCCGGCTCGTGGCTGGCCTGCAGCAGGCCTCGCAGCAGGGCACAGTCCAGCGTAGCAGAGTGGCCCCAGGGGTCAATGACCACGCCGTCGATGCCGTCGGTCTCCAGCGCCAGCTCCATAGCCTGCTGCAGGGTGCGTTCGACCATGGGGCGGGCAGCGGTGCTGCGGTCGGCACAGGCAGTAGCGGTGGCGGTAAACAGCGGCAGCCAGTTGCGTCCCTTGTCATTGCGCAGGGTCCACAGCCGGAGGCCGTCAGCTTTTTCAGCCGGGAGCGGATGTTCCACCCAGGGGGCGGGTGCGGTGTGCACACTGGCGGCGGTCTGCAGCGGGATCAGCACACGGGTCTCCAGCTCCAGCGCATAGTTGACAGCGCTCATCAAAGCCCAGAAGCTGTCTTCGTTTTGTGCATGATAAAGGCTCTCCACAGCCCGGCTGATCGCCGGGCAGCCGATGCCTTTGGGGCTGTATTCCGGGGCGGGGCGGGTATGTTTGCCGTTGCCCACTGGGCGGAAGCGTACCCCGCCGTCTGCTCGTTTCGCCATAGGTTCACCGTTCTTCCATGTTTTGATAGAGTTAGTATAACAGGAAATAGAGTTTTTCACAATCGTTTCCCTGCAGCTTGGAACGGTTTTTTACAGCTTGCGGGCAGCAAAAAAGCCGTCCGGCTCCCAATAGGGGCCGGACGGCCGTACCGTTCGGAAAGAACAGCGCTTACTGCTGTGCGTTCTTCTTGGCTTCCAGTGCGATGATGGCATCGCGGCGGCTCAGGTTGATACGACCCTGCTGGTCGATATCGGTCACCTTGACCACGATGGCATCGCCCACAGCGACCACATCCTCCACGCGCTCAACACGCTTGGTGTCCAGCTTGGAGATGTGGACCAGGCCTTCCTTGCCCGGAGCGATCTCGACGAATGCGCCGAAGTTCATCAGGCGGGTGACCTTGCCCTTGTAGATGGCACCGATCTCGGGGTCCTCCACGATGGTCTTGATGGTAAAGATGGCGCGCTTTGCGTCCTCCTGATCCACAGCGGAGACGAACACATGGCCGTCCTCCTGCACGTCGATCTTGCAGTTGCAGGTAGCGCAGATGTCCTGGATGACCTTGCCGCCCTTACCGATGACGTCCTTGATCTTGTCGGTGGGGATCATCATGCTGAACATCTTGGGTGCCCAGCGGCTCAGCTCCTCACGGGGCTGTGCAATTTCGGGCTTGATGATCTCGTCCAGGATGAACAGGCGGCCCTTGCGGCACTTCTCAAAGGCTTCCTCGATGATCTCGTAGGTCAGGCCGTCCACCTTGATGTCCATCTGGATGGCAGTGATGCCCTTGCGGGTGCCGCCAACCTTGAAGTCCATATCGCCGTGGAAGTCCTCAACACCCTGAATGTCCAGCATGGTCATCCAGCGCTCGCCCTCGGTGATCAGACCGCAGGAGATACCTGCGACCGGAGCCTTGATGGGCACACCAGCGTCCATCAGAGCCAGCGTAGAGCCGCAGATGGAAGCCTGAGAGGTGGAACCGTTGGAGGACAGCACCTCAGACA
>CAYXQN010000114.1:0-5460 GCA_964466825.1 uncultured Faecalibacterium sp.
ACCCTGCGCCCAGTGTCCGAAAACGGATAAAGCGTTTCTGGCGTGTGCCTTTGACGGAAGTGTGCTTTCCTCGTTTGATCTCATAGCCCTGCTGTTCCAGCTTTTGAAGAAAGGCTTCAAAGTCTGCGGGCTTCTCGTTCAGCAGGATGTTGTCGATTACGGCACACAGCTTATCCCGGTTGCTTTCTCTGGGTGGATAAAGAGTGCGCTTCTGCCGCTCCCGGTACGGCTTGATTTCAATGACGGACAGCTGATGTTCCAGACAAATCAAATCGCTCAGTCGCTGCACCGCAAGCCCGGACAACAAAAAATCCCGGAATTTCCGGGTGCTGTCCAGTGCGGTGGAGTTGTAGATGATGTGGTTGTGAATGTGTTCCCGGTCGGTATGGGTCGCAACAATAAAAGCATACTTGCCTTTGGTAAACCGCATAGCAAGTTCATAACCGACCTTGTTGGCTTCCTCGGCGGTGATCTCTCCGGGCTTGAACGATTGCCGAATCTGGTAGGCAATCACATCATTTTTCTGCCTGCGCCCAGTCATCAGTTCGTACTGGCGTTTGGAGAGCATAAATTCCTCATCGACCGTTAAGGGACTGCATTCGTAACCGCTGACCAGTTCGCCCTGCTGTGTCTTGTCCGGGTTCTGTGCATAATCCGTGCGGATTTTCAGACAGGCCGCAACAGATTTTCCCTTGTTTTTGTGCAGTGCAATCAATCGGGTTGCTGCCAGTTCTACCACCTCCCGGTAAAAAGAAAATGCCGCACAATGGCGGCATGATGATATAGTGTTTACCGTAAAATTGAAAGAAGCGAATAAGTTTTGCGGTTTCATATCGAAAAACTTATAAAATCAACTTGAAAATTCGGATGAATCAAGCATTTCCTATTTCTGCAATCCAACTGCTGAACCATTCCACGGCTTCCACAATAGCCGTTCCGGCAGTGATGAGCAGGAAGCAGCCAAACTCTGCCGCCAGCAATATCAAGAACTGCGTCCACTCCCGGCAGTACAGCGTATAAAGTCCACAGCCGAAAATATACATCATCGGCAGTGCAAGGATGAAAACGGACAGATTCAGCGTCCACCGCAGCATCAAAGCCAGAAACGCACTCACCAGAACCAGAGGGAGAAGAAGAACTTTTGCCACGAATTTCATTCGGATGCACCACCTTTCTGTTTTCAGTATATAGAAGATTCTGCGCACCGTCAACGATGCCAGACAGTATGTACCCCACAGCCGGAGCCGTGGGGCAGGGTCAAAGGTCAGCTAGCCGGGAAAGAATCAGCCTGCCAATGGAGATCAGCTCATCGAGCCGGGTGCGCAAGTCCTCCAAATCGGCGGTGTAGACCTGACCGCTTTCGTTGGCACATTTGGCATACTGGTTGAGGTTGTTACTGCACATCTGAAGCAGATACGCCATGCGGCGCAGTTCTTTCAAGTCCAAATGCAGGCAATAACCATCCAGAGCCATCTTGCGGATATAGGCACTCAGACTGCGGATGCCCATGCCCAGCATTTTTTCATAGATGCGGTGCTTCTCCGTTTTTGTCAGGCGCAGGATAATGACCTCATCCCGTTTTTCTCTCACCGGGCATCACCGTCCTTGTCGAGATAAGATTTGAAAGGCTTGACGGGTTCTGCTTTCTCAGCCTTTTCTTCCAGCGCAACCAGCACAGAGCGGCGCAGGGCATCCTCCTTTTTCGGCGCGTCCTGCTCCGGCTCGTGGTGCTTTTCGTCTACATCCAGTTGGGCATTCAGTTCGGCAAGCCGTGCGGATTTCTGCGCAAGTTCTTCCTCCTGCGGGAACGGCTTTGCCACCTCGACCTGTGCCGCCGCCTGCTGCTGTTTCAGGCTATCCAGTTCGTTTTCTGCTGCGGTGATACGGTCGGCAAAATTGCTCAGAGCGTTGTCCAGACGGACAATGTTGCCATGCGGGTCTGAACCGAGAGGAACCGGGTATTTCAGAGTTCCTTTCAGCAACGCCTGATGCTCCTTGTGGAAGGTATCAAACCGCAGCGAAAGTTCAAAGCCGCGATAGCTGCCCACCAACTGCTCCTCGGTGTTCGGAAGTTCCATGCAGGCGAGAATCAGCCGTTCGCCAGCGGTCTTTTTCTCGTCGTAGGTCATGCCTTTAATGACCATGCCGCAGAAGTTTTCCTTGTCCTGCGGATGCGCCGCAGCGATTTCAGCATCCGATTTCAGGGCTGCAATTTTTGCAGTCTGTTCCTGAATCTCAGCCGGGAATTTTGTCAGCAGCTTATCTTCCAAGCGGAACTTCTGGCTCTGGTGGTCGGCTTTCAGTACCTTCAGCTTTGCGACCTGCACATCCAAATCCATCTTCTCTTTGATAAGAGGATTTCCGGCGCACAGAGCCTTGATCTCCGCATAAGACAATGCCTGCTCGTCCACATCGTCGCAGGAGCGCACCGGGGACTTGCTGGTCATAATCTGGCTGATAAACCGCTGCTTGTTCTCAAGGGTCTGGAACAAATACGAATCGAACGTACCCTCTGTGACGTAGTTGAACACCTTGACTTCCTTGTTCATGTTGCCCTGCCTGATGATACGACCGTTGCGTTGGGTCATGTCGCTGGGTTTCCAGCCGACATCCAGATGATGCACTGCCACAAGACGCTGCTGCACATTGGTTCCTGCGCCCATTTTTGCGGTGCTGCCCAGCAGTACGCGCACATCACCGGAGCGCACTTTCGAGAACAGTGCGGTTTTTTTCGCTTCGGTGTCGGCGTTGTGGATGAACTCGATTTCGTTTTCCGGCACACCGGCGGCAATCAGCTTCTTGCGAATATCATCGTAGACGTTGAAATTGCCATCGTTTTTCGGGGTCGAGAGGTCGCAGAACAAAAGCTGCGTCAGCTTCTGGTCTTTGCCTTCTTCCCAGATCTTCAGGACGTTGCGCACACAGACGTTCAACTTGCTGTCCGGGTCATCCGGGAGCATGGGGTTCATCAGGCGGACATCCAGACCGATTTTTCTGCCATCGTTAGTGACGCACAGCATATTATCCACGGACGCATCCACATTGCCAGAGTGAATCTCGGCGGCGCGTCTGCTCAATTCCTGTACCATCGCTTTCTGGGTCTCGGACGGTTTTACGACCACAGTTTCAAACTTTGCATCTGGCACAGGAAGATGCAGTTGGTCGGAAGTCTTGATGTCTGCTACTTCTTTGAACATCGACATCAATTCGGGGAGGTTGAAGAACTTGGCAAACCGGGTGCGCGCCCGGTAGCCTGTACCTTCGGGTGCAAGCTCGATGGCGGTGGTGGTTTCGCCGAAGGTCGATGCCCAGCAGTCGAAGTGCGTCAGCTTTTTCTGCTGGAGGGTGCTGTACTGCAAGTAGCGCATGACCGTGTATAATTCGGTCATGGAATTGCTGACCGGCGTTCCGGTCGCAAACACCACGCCGCGCCCACCGGTGATTTCATCCAGATAGCGGCATTTGCCGAACATATCGCTGGACTTCTGTGCTTCACTGGTGGATAATCCTGCGACATTGCGCATTTTTGTCGTGAGAAAGAGGTTCTTGTAAAAATGCGACTCGTCCACAAAAAGGCGGTCAACGCCCAACTGCTCAAAGGTGATAACATCATCCTTGCGGCTGTCGGCGCGCAGCTTGTCCAGCTTGGCTTCCAGCGTCTTGCGGGTGCGCTCCATCTGCTTGATCGTGAAATTCTCTCCGGCATTGGCTTTCAGTTCGTTGATAGCCAAGAGCGTTTCCGCAATCTGATCCTGAATAATGCGCTCCTGCCGCTCAAAAGAAAGCGGGATACGCTCGAACTGACTGTGACCGATGATAACGGCATCGTAATCGCCGGTGGCGATTCTGGCACAGAATTTTTTGCGGTTCGCTGTTTCAAAGTCCTTGCGCCGTGCCACCAACAATTTCGTATTCGGATATAGGTGCAGGAACTCCGATGCCCACTGCTCCGTCAGATGGTTGGGAACCACGAACAGACTTTTCTGACACAAACCCAGGCGTTTTGCCTCCATTGCCGATGCAGCCATTTCAAAAGTCTTGCCCGCTCCAACTTCGTGCGCAAGTAACGTATTACCGCCATAAAGCACATGGGCGATGGCGTTGCGCTGGTGTTCTCTCAAGCTGATTTCCGGGTTCATGCCCACAAAATGAATATGGCTCCCATCGTATTCACGGGGACGAGTGGAGTTGAATAATTCGTTGTACTGCTTCACCAGCGAGATACGCCGCTGGGGGTCTTGCCAGATCCAGTTCGCAAAAGCATCCTTAATGGCTTGCTGCTTCTGCTGGGCAAGGGTCGTCTCATTTTTATTCAGCACACGTTTTGGCTTGCCCTCGGCATCTTCGATGGTGTCATAGATGCGGACATCCTTGAGGTTAAGCGTATCTTCCAGAATCTTGTAGGCATTGGCACGGTGCGTTCCGTAGGTTTCCGTGGACATAATATCGCCATGACCCAATGCGGATTTTCCCTGCACACGCCATTCTGCCGTATACGGAGAGAATCGAACATTCACATCACGGCGCAGATAGTACGGAACCTGAAAGGTTTCCTGCATGAATTTCTGGATGATTTCAGGGGCAATCCACGTTGCACCCAGACGCACATCAATTTCGGATGCTTCCAGTTCCTTGGGCTGCGCTTTAGTGAGCGCGTCAACATTGACAGCAAATTCTGGGTTCGTTTCAGCGGCAAGTTGTGCGATGCGGAGTTTTGTGCGGACATCGCCGGAAAGATATTCGTCTGCCATCTGCCAGCCCGTTTCCGGGTCAGTGGGGTCGGCACTGGGGTCTTTGAAGATCACGCCGGAAAGTTCGGTGGTGATGCGGTCGTACTCGCCGGGAGTGCCGAGCAGTTCTGCCATATAGGGCAAGTCGACTCTGCCATGTTCGCCCATGGACACCGCCAGTGCTTCGCTGGGGGTATCCACGCTGGTAATCGTGCGTTCCGGGCGGATGGTGCGCTTGGTGAACATATCTGCTTTGGACTTTAGCTGTTTGTTTTCGTCAAGATTCTCCAAGGAGCAAAGCAGATAGTAGGAGGAATCCTGTTCAAACAGCCTTGCGTTGCGGCGGTCGTTAATCAGACCATGCTTTGCAGTGAAGGCATCGTAGGCGGCGTTCAGATGCGTCTGCGTTTCCTGCACGGCAGAATCCGGGTAATCGTCCAACTGTTCCTGAATCAGCTGGTTTACGATCTGCCGCAGCTCTACCATGCCGGTGACACGGGCTTTGGCGGTGTCCGATAACTCGATTTGCGTCATAATCGAATTTTCGCGGTAGTACACATCACCGTTTACCACGGCATAGCTGAAATTTTTAACATCCGGGTCAGCCGGGAGAACTTTGCCTGCCGTTTCTTCATCCGCAATATCTGGTGTTTCTACCTCGACTTCCGTGTACCAACCCTCAATATGCTGTACCGCTTCAGTAAGCTGGTCGGACAGCACTGCACCCTCA
>CAYXQN010000115.1:0-5417 GCA_964466825.1 uncultured Faecalibacterium sp.
CGGAAGCAGTGGTCAGGTAGTTCAGGGTGGAGGGCTGGCTGGAGTACAGGATGGTGTAGTGGGAGCTGTCGGTACCGGTGTTACCGGAAGAACCGCCGCAGCTGCTCAGCAGGCCTGCTGCCGCAGTAGAGAGAACGGCTGCACCGCTTGCCTTCAGGAACTGACGGCGGGAGATCGAATGCTTCATGATAAATCCCTCTTTCTCTTTATTCTCAAATACGTCGCCCAGGGCGGAGTGCCCAAGCCGGCTGTTTCCCTCAGACGGCCTCAAAAATGGCAAAAGGGGCAACGGAAACACATCCGTCGCCCCTTGTAACTCTCCGCAGCCACAAAATGGCTGGTCTAAGTATAACATTGATTTTACAATGCGTCAATTGATTTCCGGTTTTTCCGGCGTGACATCTTGTTTTTTGGTGGTTTCGACAACTGAAGCATTTTCATTTTTAGCGGCTGGGATAGGAGCAGATTCCGTGATCGCATCCAAAAGCACAGCAGGTACAGCCGCCGATGGTTCGGTAGGTGCGGCAGCGGGAGCTTCAGTCACAGGGGGCTGAACGGCGGCAGAGACTGTTTCAGCAGCTTTTGCGGCTTCCTCTGCGGCTTTTTTCGCATCGCGTTCTTCCCGCAGTTTTTTGGCGCGTGCTGCAGCTTCTTCCTGACGCTTACGAGTACGTTCCTTGATACGGCATACCGAGCACAGGCCCTCGGCACTGTCCGGAGCAATGGGCTTGCCGCACAGCTTGCACAAAGTCTTAGTGCACTTGTGGATGCTGACAGGTCCCAGAGTAGTGAGCTGGCGCAGCTTCATGCCGTCGATGGCTTTGCTGGAGCAGGAGGAGACGCAGATCTCACATTCGCTGCACTTCCAGGGCGTAATGACCACACGGGTCTGCCCATCCGGCAGATCCTCCAGCTTTAGCGCACCAGCACGGCAGGCTTTCTCGCATTTTCCGCAGCCGTAGCACTGGTCGGTAAAGTTGGGCAGATAATACCCAAAGCGCAGGGGCGTTTCGTATGCAGCCTTGAGCTGCTTGGTACGCTGATGCAGCAGTAGGCGGAAGTCCATACCGCTGTCTTCCTCATTGCGCAGGCCGGGGATCATGCGCAGCAGCTGCTTGGTGCTGTTTTTAGAGCCGTGGCCAACCTGAGCAAACATTTCGCGACGGGACAATTCCTTGACATGGTAGGGTGCTTGCTCCAGTTCATAGGCCAGAGTGAACCTTGCCTCAAACAGATCCTGCCCCAGAAATTCAACCAGCCGGGTCAGTTCGTCACGCAAGTGGCCAGCACAACGGTCATTTTCACACTCGCCGCAGGGGGTCAGATCCAGTACGATCTTCTTATTCAGCGCAAGATAGGCCAGGGTCTCCCAGGAAAGGGAGCAGATGCAGCTGCGTACCAGCGTGTTCTGACGGGTAGACCGCTCGCAGCCGATCCAGATGGTATCATTATCGTTGTCCACCGGAGCAATATCTCGTTCAATCTGTTCCCGAGAGGGGGCGATGCAGCCGCTGCGGCAGGTAGATACGCACAGGCCGCAGTCCGTGCACATATCCCAGCTTTTTACAAGATTGGGACGGGTAAAGATATCATCGCCATAGGGGCAGATATCTTTGCATTCAGTACAGGCCTGACGGTGCGGATGAAGATTCCAGCACTGACGGCGGTTGATCTCAGGATGACTGGTCTTCATCAGTGCATCCATGGCTGCCTTTGTAAAAAAGCCCATTGTATTTACTCCTTTTCTACCACAGAGGTCAGATCGGCATGGTCGATCAAAAAGCGTTGGACCTTCCGGTTGGTCACAGCAGCGGCGATGGAATCGTCACCCAGCACCCGGCGGATCTCCTCCACAGGCGTCTCGTGCAGCTGCGAAAGGCGGAGATATTCTTCTTCGATCTCCGCATGGGTCACAGTGATCTGTTCGGCTTCAGCGATCGCACGTACTGCCAACAGAGAACGTGCTCTGCGCTCTGCCTCCTGATAATATTTGGTGTATAGCTGTTCAGGGGTGGTCTTTTCATCCTGACAATATTTTTCCAGCGTCAGACCGCTTTTGGTCAATCGAAGCTCAAGCTGCTTCATTTCGTGCTGTGCACTGCGCTGCAGCGGTTCCTGCGGCAGCTGAACCGTCAGATCGGCGCCAGCCATGTCCAAAAGTGCCGCACCTGCAATACGGTCGGCGTTGGCTTCGTGAGAGCGGTGCTTGTTCTGCCGGATGTTTTCCTTGAGGGCTTCCACCGTGGCAAAACCGAGTGTTTGGGCAAAGGCATCGTCCAGTGCAGGGATCTGCTTCTGCGCTACCTCGTGCAGCCGGATCTCAAACTGTGCCGTTTTGCCGGAGAGCTCAGCGACCCGGAAATCTTCCGGATAGGTAAAATCAAACCGGAAGACCTCACCTGCACAGTGTCCATAGACGGCCTGCTCAGCAGCAGGCATCAGCTGACCGGTACCCAGAAGAACAGTTACCTGCTCCATTTTGCTGTCCGGAATGGGCTCACCCTCCAGAAAGCCTTCAAAATCCAGTGTGACCTGACAACCCCTTGCAGCCGGGGTGGAAACGGGACAATAAGGTGCATGGCTACGGGTCAGATTAGAGGCTTCCAGTGCAACAGTACGTTCCGACACCGGGCGGACCTTTCGGATGTACTTCAGGCCTTTATACTGCCCGAGGGTGACCTGGGGCAGGGTGTTAGCGGTTTGATCCATGGTAGAACACTCCTTTTTTAACTTACAGCCCGCGGGCAGCAAGCCAGCGTTCGGCTACTTCAGAGAACATCTCCGGATATTTTGCGTTTTCTTCTACAAAAGCGCTCAGATAATAATCTACTTCGGCACGGGTAGGCTCGACGGTGCGCTCCCAAATGGTAAATACTGTTCCGTTGCCCATGTCAAAAGTCTCTGCAAGACTAAAGAATTCGTCCCGCACTGCAAGGAATTGATCGTTCAGCTTGTTGGACATTTCGCCTTGTCCCACATAAGTCTGAGGGAATGGGTCGGCAGTAATAACATATTTGGCCTCAAAAAATTCCATAGGGAAGTAGTGGGTGCCTGGCACAGAGAAACCGTAAGCCAGTTTGTTGTTGATGGGGGTCTCCGGAAGCAGTGAGTTTTTGAAGTGGTCCGGGCAGTACAGCATATCATGCGGGATCATATAACTGATCGCACCGTCGGTGCAGTGGCTGTCGATCCACTTGGCAACCGCCTGGATCTGACTAATATCCTTGCGGTTATAGATCAGGCCGTCCAACCGGACAAATTCCTCGGTTGCAGCAAGAGGAAAGTTATCGATGACGACATCAGGCAGGGCAACGCTGGTCAGAGGTGAGCAGCGAACAGAGGTGGCAAACACCAGGGTAAAAGCCCAGTAACCAAGTTTCAGGGTACGGAAACGATGGATGTTCTCGGCCAGCGCAGCAGACCCCAGCAAAAACAGGGTAAACCAGCCCGGCAGGAACAGCATCATCTGGTGTGCACCAGTATTCTGAACACTGGTAAACAACAGCATACTCAGAAGGATCTCCAACCCGGCCAGACAGGGCAGGGCAGGCATCTTACGCTTAAAGCTGAACCAAAGGCCCAATGCGATCAGCAGCAGATTCAAAAAGCCCATGCGCCAATACTGCAGGCTGATCTCGGAGACAAAACCGCCGCCGTTGTAGTAGGAATAGCGGTCGGCATAGTTATAAGTAAGGATGTGGCTGACCATGGGCCACAGCAGAATGACCATAGCGACCATAGCCGAAAGACCAAACAGGAACAGGTTGCGTACCTGCAGCAAAGCTTGCCGTTTTGCGCCGGAGCGGGCAGTGCGCAGGCTGCTGATCATGACCAGAACAGCGTAGGCAAAGTAGTATCCTACCACAAAATAAAGGTACCACCGGCGGCACAGGATGATGGCGGCTGTGGCCAGAAACAAGATCCCAAAGCGCAGCGGCTCCAGCTTTTGGAACCGGAAATCCAGTGTGAGCAGCAGGATTATAAAAGCAAAGACTAGGCCGTACCAGTCCGGCTGCGAGAGCATAGCACTCATACGAAGCCACGGATAGGTCAGAGTCCAGCTCAGACCGATAAGAAAATACCACATGGTATTTTTCAGCCGGAGCATCTGGCCTACTTTGACAACAAGGCCTGCCAGAAGCACCAGCAGGGAGGGCAGAACACTAAACACCTGGCAGAATGCAAAGCTGTCACCAGTGTGATCACTCAGACAGAAGGGGAACTCCAGGAATAAGGTGATAAAGTTGGTGTAATCCTCGGCGAAAGAACCGAAGATCAGATGGAAACCTGCGGCGGGACTTTGCGCAAAGGCGGCTTCGGCATTATACTGCTTGTTGAGATAATTTGCATAATCCCAGATGTAAACAAAGTCCCGGCGGTTCAACGCCCAATAAAAATAAACCAGTGCAGCTGCCCACAGGACGATAAGCACCGACCAGTGGAACAGATTGAACCGGACCTTGGCCAGTCGCAAGACTCCCAGAGCAGTTGCAAAGACAGCCAGGTTACACCAAAGGCTGACCAACGGAAAGAAGGAAGTATGGCCCGGAGCGATGTGGGCAAACAGTGCAAGCAGCACCGCAGATGCAGCAAACCCTGCTAAGACCCGAACCGTTACCGAGCTCCGCAGCTTGGTAAAAGTTGTGACCATTGAAAAAGATTCTCCTCTCGTGAAATAACTTCACAGAGTAGTATAACAAACCTGTACAAACTCGTCCAGACAAGCGGACAAGAAAAAATAAAATGTCCAGCTGTTTTGAAAGCAGACTGGACATTTTAAATTAAATATTACTCTTTGGATTTTTCTGCAGAGGACTTTGCAGGGTGAGCGCTGCGGCGTTTTTGTGCCAGAGCTTTTTTGGCACTGGCCTCTGCGGCTTCCGGATGCAGTTCTTCCGGGGTCAGGCGCAGCAGACAGCTGCCCATGGCAGGCAGATCAACGGTAAGAGTGTAATCACGGCCGAACACACCGCCGTCAGTGGTGTGAAGACTGGTCTTGCGGCGGCCTTTGAGCGCACCGCCCCATTCGGCAGCTTCGGTATTCAGGATCTCCTCAGCATTGCAGGGGAACTTGAGATACAGAGGGAATTTTTTGTGGGGGTGATCCTGGGTGTTCATGATACAAAGCATTTCCTGCCCACGGCCTTTGCGAAGCCATGCGTATACGCCTTCGGTGCAGCTTTCCGATGCGACCCACTCAAAGCAGTTGGGGTCGTATTCACCGTCAAAAAGAGCAGGCTCTGTGGTATAAAGACGGCTCAGGTTTGCAAAGTATTTTTGGAAAGCGTCATGGAAGGGATACTGCAGCAGATCCCAGTCCATCTCACGCTTTTCGTCCCATTCGCGGAAGTGAGCGATTTCATTGCCCATGAAGTTGAGCTTTTTGCCGGGGTGGGTATACATATAAAAATAGAGGG
>CAYXQN010000116.1:0-5367 GCA_964466825.1 uncultured Faecalibacterium sp.
GTGCTCTAACCAGCTGAGCTAATCCTCCGAATCGGAACGTGATTATTATAGCACGACTCCGATACAATTGCAAGCCTTTTTTTCAAAAAGTCGGTTTTTTATCGTCGGAGATTTTAGTTGCTCTTCCAGCCAAAATCGTGTATACTTGATACAGAACATTTCTTACTTGAAAAGAGGACACTAAAATGCTGACACTCCGTGGATTTATCACCCTGATCGTTCTGGCCCTGCTGTTTGCGCTGGCCGTGGTGTGGATCTCGAAAAATGGCGGTTGGAAGGGTGAGGGCTGCGGCGGTAACTGCTCCTCCTGCCACAGCCGCTGCAACGACCCCAAAGAGAAAAAACAGTAAGCTATGTACCCCGGGCCTTTTGCAAGGTCCGGTTTTTTTTACATCACGCCCCGCTGGGCGGCATAGATGGCAATGGTACTCAGCAGATCCTCCTGCGCTTTCTGATAGGTCGTGCGCCCGATGTGCAGCCGGTCAATGGTCTCGTTCTCGGTGCGCTTTTGAAGATAGCGCAGCCGCATCAGCTCCGAGCGGATGGGGTCGTTCTGGTCATAGTATTGCACGGCCTGTTCAATGGCCTCCCGCCAGCGCTGGTGGTCAGCACTGGTGGCCCACCGCTTTTTACCATAATACTGCAGCGCTGTGCGCACCTGCTCCCGCTGTTCCCGTGTCATAAGCCTCTCCCTTTTGTTCTTCCAAGCCGGGCGCTGCGGGCAAGCTGTTCTTCGTGGTCAAAAAAGCAGGCATCCCGCTCCAGCATGGTCATGCCCAGCATGGCTGAGAGCTTTTCGGCCTCGTCCAGCTTGAACTGTGTATTGCCCAGCAGCTTTTGATGCAGTGCATTGGCGCTGATGCCCAGCCCCTGTGCCACATACTGCAGCTTGTACCCGCTGCTGCGGATGTAATCTTCGATCAGTCTTGTATTTGCCATAGTTGCACCTCCTGTTTAACAACGTATTGAACAATCTCTGGTTGTATTATACCTGTTGGTTGATTTATTGTCAACCTGTTTTGGGAATTCACCGGATAAAAGTTGATTTTTAGTAACTTTTCTGGTATACTACAGGAGAACCGATATCCCCTCGTCGTTGCTGGTCTGCCAGCAGGAGGCTATTTATGTCTGAACTATCCACACGCATCCGTTTGCGCCGGGAGGCCCTTGGCATCTCCCAGGAGGAGCTGGCCCAGCGCATGGGCTATCGCTCCAAGTCCTCCATCACCAAGCTGGAAAAAGGGATCAACGATATCCCGCAGTCCAGACTGGAGGAGCTGGCCCGCGCTCTGGAGACTACTTCTGCGTATTTGCTGGGGCTGGACGCACCCATTGCCCCGCCGCCGGGGTTTGAACCGCTGCCTGCCATGGTCAAGGTGCCGCTGATCGGCTCCATTGCCTGTGGCAGCCCCATTACAGCGGAACAGAATATTGAAAGCTACATCGGGATCCCCGCTGCGTGGAATGCTGATTTTGCCCTGACCTGTCACGGTGACAGCATGGCTCCCACCATCCGGGATGGAGACATCGTCTGCATCCGCTGCCAGCCTCAGGTGGAACAGGGGCAGATCGCCGCGGTGCGCGTGGGCGAAGAAGCCACCCTCAAGCACTTCCACCGCCAGGGCGATACAGTAATGCTGATCGCAGACAATGCGGCAGTCTGCCCGCCCATGGTCTATACCGGCCAGCAGCTGGCGGAGCTTTGCATCGAGGGCAAGGCTGTGGGCATCTGCCGCAGCTTGTAAAAGATAAGGAGGAGTTTTATGCAGCCGTCACCTGAAGCCATGACCCTCAAGGTCGTTGCGCACATCCATACATCCTTCCCGACAAAGTTCGGCATCCCCCGGCAGAGCGGCCTGGTGGACAGTCTGCGGGGCGAGATCGTATTTACCCCAGAGTACCGCAATCCGGACGCTGTGCGCGGCCTGGAAGACTTCAGCCACATCTGGCTGGTGTGGCAGTTTTCCGGCGCTGTGCGGGACACCTGGTCTCCAACGGTGCGTCCGCCCCGGCTGGGCGGCAACACCCGTATGGGCGTGTTTGCCACCCGCTCACCCTTCCGCCCCAATCCGCTGGGCTTGTCCAGTGTGCGGCTGGAAGGCATCGAGTTCCGCCCGGAGGTAGGGCCGGTGCTGATCGTGCGTGGAGCAGACCTGATGGACGGTACCCCCATCTATGATATCAAACCATACATTCCGTACGCCGATTGCCACGCCGATGCGACCGAGGGCTTTACCGGCCAGACTCAGGGCCATCACCTGACGGTGGACTGTGCTCCGGAGCTGTGGGCCAAAGTGCCTGAGGCAGACCGCTCAGCGCTGCTGGGTGTGCTGGAAAATGATCCCCGTCCTTCTTATCAGCATGACCCGGAGCGGGTCTATGGCATGGAATTTGGCCCGGTAGAAGTGCATTTTACGGTGGACGGCACACAGTTGACTGTGACCGGCATTGCCATGCGGTAAAAGGAGAACCCTATGGAGCTTCGGAACATCAACACCTTTTTGCACATTGCAGAGCTGCACAGCTTTTCCCGCACAGCACGGCAGCTGGGCTATTCGCAGTCTGCTGTTTCCTCCCAGATCTCCCAGCTGGAGTCGGAGCTGGGCACCCCTTTGTTCGACCGTGTGGGCAAAACAGTGCGCCTGACCGGGGCAGGGGAGACCTTTCTGGGCTATGCGCGCACTTTGCTGGCTACGGCCCAACAGGCACAGGCGGCTTTGCAGCCTGCCCAGCAGATCAGCGGTGTGCTGCGCATTGCGCTGGCAGATTCAGTCTGCAGCACCTTTTTGCCGGGGCTGCTCCAGCGTTATCATGCGCAGTACCCGCAGGTGGAACTGATCCTGCGCACGGCCACAGCGGACGAGATGCTGCAGCTGCTGGGCTCCAACCAGATCGACCTGGCGTATACCTTTGACCAGCCCATCCTCCAGCCCAATCTGGTGCTGGCAGCGGACGCTCCGGAGCCGGTATGCTTTATCGCTCCGCCCGATCATCCGCTGGCTCAGCAGGCCTCAGTTTCGCTGCAGGAGCTTGCACAGCAGGAGTTTCTGCTTACCGAGCGCGGGATGAGCTACCGGGACGCTCTGGACCAGTGTCTGGCAGCACAGAACCTGGCGCTGCACCCCTATCTGGAGCTGGGCAGTGCTGCCCTGTTGTGTGAGATGGTGGAGCAGGGCATGGGCCTTTCCTTTTTGCCGGAATACATCGTGCGCAGTTCGCTTGCAGCCGGGCGGACAGCCCGGCTGAATGTGCCGGACTGCAGTATTTCCATGCACCGGCAGCTGTTCTATCATCGGGACAAATGGCTGACCCCGCAGATGAAAGGTTTTATTGAACTGGTCCTGCAGGGTGTGCCTGCAGCTGCCTGCTGAATTTTATAAAAAAAAACGCCTGCGGGCCCCAAACGGGCCGCAGGCGTTTTTTGATGATCTTTACTTCAGCACAGCGCCCAGGTTTGCACTGGTGACCATGCGTGCATAGCGGCTCAGCCAGCCGGTCTTGATGTTGGGTTCCGGTGCAATGTACTTTGCCTTGCGCTCAGCCAGCACCTCGTCCGAAACCTCCAGCGTGATCCGGGCGTTGGGGATATCGATGTTGATGGTATCGCCCTCCTCGATCAGGCCGATGGGACCGCCAGAAGCGGCTTCGGGGCTGACATGGCCGATGGCTGCGCCGCGGGACGCACCCGAGAAGCGGCCGTCGGTGATCAAAGCCACGGTCTTGTCCAGCTTCATGCCGGCAAGGGCAGAGGTGGGGTTCAGCATCTCACGCATACCGGGGCCGCCCTTGGGGCCTTCGTAGCGGATGACCACCACATCGCCCGGCACGATCTTGCCTGCGTAGATGGCGGCAATGGCATCGTCCTCGCTGTTGAACACACGGGCGGGGCCTGCGTGCTGCTGCATCTCCGGTGCAACGGCACTGCGCTTGACCACGCAGCCGTCCGGTGCAATGTTGCCCCACAGGATCTGCAGGCCGCCGGTCTCAGAGTAGGGGTTCTCGATGGGACGGATCGCCTTATCGTTCAGGATGCGAGCCCCCTTGATGTTTTCGCCCAGGGTCTTGCCGGTAACGGTGGGTACCTCCAGATCCAGCAAGCCCTTCTTGGCCA
The DNA here is from genome assembly GCA_964466825.1 of uncultured Faecalibacterium sp. GTDB lineage: Bacteria > Bacillota > Clostridia > Oscillospirales > Ruminococcaceae > Faecalibacterium. Next base: position 4,112 of record CAYXQN010000116.1, read on the forward strand.
GCTCTGCCTGCACAGCGGGGATACCGCCTGCGGCGTACAGATCCGGCATGTGGGTGGGACCAGCCGGTGCCAGATGGCACAGGTTGGGGGTCTTGGCGCTGATCTCATTGAACAGCTTCAGGTCGATGGGCACGCCTGCCTCGTAGGCGATGGCCAACAGGTGCAGCACCGTGTTGGTGGAGCAGCCCAGTGCCATATCGCAGGTCAGCGCATTGCGGATGGAGCGCTCGTTGATGATCTGGCGTGCGGTAATGCCCTTGCGTACCAGATCCATGATCGCCATGCCGGAGTGCTTTGCCAGCTGCAGGCGCTTGGAGTAAACGGCAGGAATGGTGCCGTTGCCCGGCAGAGCAATGCCAATGGCCTCGCACAGGCAGTTCATGCTGTTGGCGGTGTACATACCGGAGCAGCTGCCGCAGCTGGGGCAGCAGTTGCAGGTGCAGTCCTCCAGCTGTTCGTCCGTGATCATGCCTGCCTTGTAGGCGCCGACCGCCTCAAACATCTTGGACAGGCTGACCTCCTCGCCGCCGTAGGTGCCGGCCAGCATGGGGCCGCCGGAGCAGACCACTGCAGGCACATCCATGCGCACTGCGGCCATGACCATGCCGGGCACGATCTTGTCGCAGTTGGGCACCAGTACCAGGCCGTCCAGCTGATGTGCCATGAGCATGGTCTCCACGCTGTCGCAGATCAGCTCGCGGGAGGCCAGACTGTACTTCATGCCTACATGACCCATGGCAATGCCGTCGCACACGCCAATGGCCGGGATCAGGATGGGCGTACCACCTGCCATCTGGATACCGGCCTTGACCGCCTCAGCGACCTTGTCCAGGTTCATATGGCCGGGCACAATCTCGCTGTGAGCAGACACCACACCGATCAGGGGGCGCTCCAGTTCTTCCGGGGTGTAACCCAAAGCATAAAACAGGCTGCGGTTTGGTGCACGCTCCGAGCCTTTTGTAACATTATCACTTCTCATGGCAAAGCTCCTTTTTCGCAAAAAGGCCGGATCGGGCACTTTTTGCCCGACCCGACACCTGATTCAAATTCGGTTTCTGCTTACTTCTTCAGCCAGCTCATCATGCTGCGCAGCTCTGCACCGACCTTTTCGATGGGCAGTTCTGCTTCCATGCGGCGCTTTGCCAGGAAGTGCACCTTGCGGCCGCCCTTGTCGCTCATCTCGGTCAGGAACTCGGAGGCAAAGGTGCCGTCCTGGATCTCGGTCAGGACCTTCTTCATCTCCTTGCGGGTCTCCT
>CAYXQN010000117.1:0-5348 GCA_964466825.1 uncultured Faecalibacterium sp.
TGCTTTGCTCTAGGCATTTTTCTTCCTCCATTATTCAGAATTTGGTACCTTTTGCGCGAGGCAATATGCCCCGCATGGGACCGGAGAACCCCATAAAGGCACTATTGCTTGTATACTATAATAACAAATTCCGCCCGCAAAGGCAACGCAAACCCCCCGTGAAACCCGCCAAAAATATAAAAAAATTTTTAGCGGTTTTGTACTTCTTGGTCCTGATAAAGTGTTTTTTCCTTTTTTCTACCTCTCACAGCCCCGTCCTGATGCCAAACAACGGTCGTTTTTCTCGTTATTTGTACTTAAAACGCTCTTTTTTCATTGACAATTCCCCGTGGATTGCCGTAAACTGAAACCAGTATTTCGGCTCTGGCCGAATAAGGGGGATAAGGTAAATGGAGAATACTGTTCACTACGAAAAAAAGCTGTCCAGCGAGGTCATTTTTGAGGGCCGTGTCATCACAGTGACCAAGGATAAAGCTCTGCTGGAAAACGGAAATATCGCTACCCGCGAGGTGGTACATCACAACGGCGGCGCCTGCATCCTGCCCTATTTTGCAGACGGTACCATCTGCCTGGTACGCCAGTTCCGCTATGCTATGCAGCAGCAGCTGTGGGAGCTTCCTGCCGGCAAACTGGAAAAAGGCGAAGATCCATTTGATGCAGCCCGCCGCGAACTGGAAGAAGAATGCGGCCTGACTGCCGATACTTACACTTCTCTGGGAGAGTTCTATCCTACTGTCGGCTATGATACCGAGGTCATTTACACCTGGGTCGCAACAAACCTGCACGAAACCGCAATGCATCTGGATGCAGATGAGTTCTTGACCCCTGATCGTATCCCTCTGGAAGACGCCTATCAGATGGTCATGCGCGGCGAGATCAAGGACGGCAAAACCGTAGCCGGCATCCTCAAGCTCAAAGCCTTGATCGCGGAGGGCAAACTGTGATCCTGTACGAAGACGAGGCTCTTGTGGTCCTGGACAAGCCCGCCGGACTTTCCAGCGAGGAAGGCGTTCCCGCTGCTTTGCGGGAGCACTGGTGTGCTCCGGACGCATTTGTCGGGGTCGTTCATCGGTTGGACACCGGTGTGACCGGGCTGATGGTCTATGCTAAGACCCCTGCCGCAGCTGCCGCACTGAGCCGCCAGATCACCCAGAGCCAGGAGGCCTACGCCGTTCTGGACGGCCGGGCCGAAGGCACACCTTCCACGCCCTGTTTTGTAAAACAATATCGTGCTGTCATCGCCGGTGCAGCAGATGACGCCCTCGCTGAACAAGCTGTCCTGCGGGACTATCTGTTAAAGGACAGCCGAAAGGGGAGAGTGTTCCCGGTCAACCGTCCCCGCAAGGGCGTGCGCGAAGCAGTGCTGGAATATCAGCTGCAGCAGACCGTTGGGGATCACAGCCTTGCGCTGATCACTCTGCACACAGGCCGCACCCATCAGATCCGGGTACAATTTGCCAGCCGCAAGCATCCCCTGTGGGGAGATGGAAAATACGGCAGCCGCAGCAAAGGCAGCATTGCTCTGCAAAGCTGCGGGCTGCAATTCCTTCATCCTGTCACTGGCAGGTGTATGCAGTTCAGTCTGCCGCTGCCAAATACTGAACCCTGGAGTCAGTTCCTGTAAAAGCTCATTTCATCAAGGGGGAATGTTATGGAACAACAATATCGATCCGATGCCGAGATCTATGCCGTACTGGAACGGGAGATCATCGATCTGACTCTGCGTCCCGGCAGTGCTCTGAGTGAAAACCCGCTCTGCGCGCGTTTCAATGTGCCCCGCTCCCTCATCCGCGTCGTTCTGCAGCGCCTGCAGGAAAACGGCCTGGTCAAGATCGTTCCCTACAAAGGTACCACGGTCACCCGGCTGAACCGCCGCATCGTCAACGAATTGATTTACGAGCGCATCGCCGTTGAAGCAAAGGTCCTGCGGGACTTTGCCCCCCGCTGCACTCCGGAGCAGCGGGCTAAGATCCGAGAGCGTGCCGCCGCATACGAAGCACTTGCTCATACCGAACAACCGGATTTTCATCGCCTGCACGATGCCGACCGTAAACTTCACGAAACCTGGTTTGCCGCCATGGACAAAATGTATCTTTGGCGCACCCTGCAAAACGCTCACGCCGATTACAGCCGGTTCCGGATGCTGGACACGCTCACCAGCGGCGGCCTGGCCGAAGTGATCGCAGATCACCAGAATCTTCTGGACGCCATCGAACGCTGCGACCTTGCTGCATTTGAACCTCTGATAGAACGTCACCTCTACGGCGGCATCCGTCGCCTGGGCAGCAAGCTCACCGATGAGTATGCCGATTATTTTGAGTCCCAGATCGTAGAATGATCTTTGCAATGTTCCTTGTGGAACATTGCAAAGATCAGCTTGAGGAGATTTCCAATGAGTATTACTGTCAATCTTTATTACACCGGTGTGAACGGGAGCGCCCGCAAATTCGCGGAAGAAATGATTTCTTCCGGCACCGTGGAGGCCATCCGTGCTGAACCGGGCAACCTGCGGTATGAATATTTTACCCCGCTGGCTGACCCCGAGAGCATCCTGTTGATCGACAGCTGGGCAGATCAAGCCGCCATCGACCTGCATCACGCTTCCCCTATGATGCAGACCATTGCCGCACTGCGCAGCAAATACGATCTGCACATGAAAGTGGAACGCTTTGTTTCGGATGACACGATGCCCTCCACAGACGAGAAATTTATCCGGAAGTGATTTTTTGAGATGCGCAACAACGCGCTGCAGCGAGCTTAAGCGGCTTTGGGTCAATGTTACCCACAAGATGCTCTCCAGCCAGCTCAAGGAACCGGAAGCCGACGGGATTCTTCTGCGCAAAGAATACCCGCAGGTGCCGCCCAAGGTGGAATACAGTCTGTCCGACACCGGACTGACCCTGATGCCGGTGCTGGAGAAGCTCTGTCACTGGGGATATCACCATATCCCGGAGGACTGGCAGCCAAAATGACCCTGCAAACCGAAAAGGCCGGACGCACTGCCAAAGCGTCCGGCCTTTTTATTCCATCCTTATTCCATCCGTAAAAGGTTCTGTTCCATCTTCTCCATCACGCATTCAAAGCATTCCAGCTCCTTTTCCGGGATGCCGCCAAACATTCCGTCCACAAAGCTGTCGATCCGCTTTACGATTTCATCTTCCAGCTCCAGAGCCTTTGTAGTCGGGACGATTCGTTTATAGCGTCCATCTACTTTGGTCGTCTCCCGTACGATATAGCCGTCCCGCTCCAGAAAATTGAGCAGACTGTTGACCGAGGATCCCCGGACTGTCAAAAACTTTTCAATATCCTTGGGGTAAACCTCGCCCAAGGCAGACTGATGCACCACAAAATGCAGTGCCAGCGCCTGCACACAGGTCAGCGGCAATTCCTTAAAGGCTGATACAAATTTTGACCGGCGCAGGCTGTTTATCCGTCCATAGGTCTGGATCACATGATGCAGTTCCATCTCTTTTCTTTCCCTCCCAGACAATTTACTTTAGTATAAAGAAAATGAGCGCCAAGGTCAATCATTGGTTTTGCAGGAATTTGCCGTCCACACCAATCGATTTTCTCAGCGCTCATTCTGTATTTTATTTAGAAAACGCCTGTGATAAAGATCTCCAGACCAATACCGATCAGGATCACACCCCCCAGAATGGATGCCTTGCCCGAAAGCTTTGTGCCAAATTTTTTGCCAATGACAAGTCCTGCCATACAAATGACAAAGGTAACTGCCGCAATGATCAAAGCGCATACCAGTGCCATCAGCCAACCGTATTCCGAAATCGTAAATCCGACCGAAAGCGCATCAATGCTGGTCGCCACGCCCTGCATCAGCAAGGCGCCTGCACTCAATTCAGCTGCTTCCTCTGCTTCTTCTCCATGGATACCATCCAGCAGCATTTTTCCGCCAATGTACCCCAGCAGCGCCAGTGCGATCCAGGGAATAAAAGTTTCAAACGAGGAGAACATCTCCACGATCGTATGCACACAGATCCAGCCTGCCATGGGCATCACTGCCTGAAATACCGCAAAGGTACCTGCGATTTTGAACATGGTGCCTTTGCCCATTTTGGAGTCATGCAGGCCATTTGCCATCGACACTGAAAAAGCATCCATTGCAAGTCCTACGCCCAGCAGCGCACTGTTCAGAAAAAAGACCAAATTCCATTCCATCTTGTCAGCCTCCTGTTTTGACCGTTTTAGGATATCGAAACAAAAACCCGGTTCCGAGTGTGTCTTCACATCCGGAACCGGGTCCATTTTCTATCCAGGACTCCATGTGCCGGGCAGCGAAAATACGCACCCATAAACACATGAGTCTCGCAAATTAAAGCAAGCCAGACCACCTGTCGGCAGTCATTGTGTTGACTTGCTGCGCCGTCTGCAAACGGTGCTTGCTACTCCCCCACGAGTATTTGTGACTGTCTAATTATGATATCACAGTTCTCCTGCGGTGTCCAGTAGTTTTTATTCTTCGGTCTCGTCAGCAGCGGGCATTTCTGCTTCGGCAGCAGCGTCCTCGGCTTCCATAGCAGCCAGCTCCTCTGCAGTCAGCTCGACCTCTGCCTCCGACGCATCGATCGTTTCGGTCTGTGCCTCGTCGTCGTGCTCGGTGCGGGCCATGACCATGACCTTATCGTTTTCAGCCAGACGCATCACACGCACACCGCCGCTGTAACGGCTCTGCAGTGCGATATCATTTGCATGCAGGCGGATAATAATACCGCTCTGACTGCTCAGCAGAATATCGTCCTCATCGTCCACGATCTTGACCGCAGCCACCTTGGTCTCCAGCTTTTCGGTATCAAAGTTGCGGATGCCCTTACCGCCGCGCTTCGTGATGCGGTAGGTGTCGATCGCAGAACGACGGCCCTTGCCGTTTTCGGTCACGGTCAGCACCGTACCGCCCTCGCGGCAGATGCAGACGTCGATCACCTCGTCATCGCCCTGCAGGTTGATGGCACGCACGCCACGGCTGTTACGGCCCATCGGGCGGGCATCTTCCTCTGTAAAGCGGACTGCCTGACCATTGCGGGTCGCCACAATGAGCATATCATGGCCGGAGGTCAGGTTGCTCCATGCGATCGAATCACCCTCGTTGAGCGCAATGCCGATCAGACCGCTCTTGCGGATGTTCGCATACTGTTCGATGGGCGTACGCTTGATCAGACCCTTTTTCGTGATCATCGTGACAAAGCCGCCCTCAGTCTCCTTGTCCTTGGGCTGGCAGATCATGTTGGTGACCTTTTCGCCCTCTGCAAGCTGGAGCAGGTTGACGATGTTCGAGCCTTTGCTGGTGCGGCTGCCCTCGGCAATGGTGTAGCCCTTGACCCGGAACAGACGTC
>CAYXQN010000118.1:0-5291 GCA_964466825.1 uncultured Faecalibacterium sp.
AACCCTGAGCAGTATCGTACTTCAGCAGGTGAGCCAGCATGCTGGGGCTGGTCAGATCGTTGATTGCAACAACCTCGTAACCCTCAGCATCAAACATCTGACGGAAAGCCAGACGACCAATACGACCAAAACCATTGATAGCAACTCTAACAGCCATGTTAATAGTACCTCCTAATTATTTTACCCTAATTGGATAAATCACGGTATTCTTATTTTAGACCAAAACGACCAAACTTTCAAGTCTCTGCCAAAAAATTAACAACGCAAACCACTCTTTTTTTGCTTTTGTACTATTTTATCAAATCTTCTGAAGTTGTTTTGGCAATTGCGCCAACACTTATTTCAAAACCTTTACCCTTTTTTCTTAGCTTCTGCGGCCATGCAGGCAGCCGCCACACCGCCCACACAGCAAAGACCCAATCCACTAAGGCCGTTTGCAAGCAAGGAGAATGTCATCCGCTCGGTCAGGAAAGCTGCCAGAGTCTGCGGCAGCTGCCAGCACAGGCACAAAACCGTCGCTGCCAGTGCCGTTGCACCCAGGGAGCGCTGCGTATTTTCCTGCGGGAGGTACAGTGCACGGATCAATGCCGCCAAGAACAGCACTGCCGCCATCTCCTGCCAAACTGCAGCAGTAGGCTGCACTCTGTGCCAGCTGGAGCTGTTTTCCATAAAGCACATCAGCACATTCCAGTAGAACAGTGCACTGCCAAACACCGCCGGGATCAGTGTCCTGGTAGGTGTCTGCCACTGTTCTGCGCACAGCCAGCTCCTGCCCAGGCAGATGAACCAGACAGCACACAAAATATCCAGCACCACACGGATCAGCTGCGTGATACCGCCGGCAGAAGCCAAAAACCGTGCAGCCCCTGCCGCAACAAAGCATACTGCAGCAGCAAAAGCCAACACCCCCGCCAAAGGCTGCCGGCTGCGCACAGTCTCCAGCCGGATACCGACCTTACGCCCGGCCAGCACCGCTGCCAGAACAACAACTGCCAGCGCCAGATAGCGCCACCAAACCGAGCCTGCGACGCAAAGACCCGTCTGCGGGTCGATACCAAGCAAAAGGTCTGCTCCATGGCCTGCACCAAGCAGCAAAGACAGGATAAATACGGTCAAGATCAACGGATTCATTAGCGCTCCTCAAGTGGTTTATATTTTTGGTGGACGCCCAGATACTTATAAGCCGGGCGGATGATACGGTTTGCAAAGGTAACTTCTTCAACACGATGTGCACACCAGCCCGGCACACGGGCAATGGCAAACAGCGGCGTATACAGATCCTCCGAGATGCCGAGCATGTGATAGATCAGACCGCTGAACAGGTCCACATTGGCACATACCGGCTTGGAGCTGCCCTTTTCCTCTGCAAAAATGCCCGGGGCCAGCCGCTCGATGCTGCACAGCATATTGTATTCTTCTTCAAAGCCTTTTTCGTAGGCAAGATGGCGTGCACGCTGCTTCAGGATCACTTCACGGGGATCGCTGACAGTATACACCGCATGGCCCATACCATAAATCAGACCAGAGCCATCTCCCGCCTGTTTGCGCAGAATGCGGCGCAGATACTCGCGCACTTCATCATCGTCGTCAGGATCCTCCACATGTTTCAGGATATCCTGCAGCTGACGGTTGACCATCAGGTTTGCACCGCCATGCTTTGGGCCTTTCAGCGCACCAATACCTGCTGCAATTGCCGAGTAAGTATCGGTACCGGAAGACGAAAGCACACGAGTAGTAAACGTAGAGCAGTTACCGCCGCCATGGTCTGCGTGCACCAGCAGGCACATATCCAGCAGCTTTGCTTCTTCGTGGGTAAATTTCTGGTCCGGACGGTAAGTGCTCAGAATATGCTCTGCCGTGCTCTGACCCGGCCGGGGGAAATGGAAGAACATACTCTGCTTATCATAGTACCGGCGCTTCATCTGATATGCGTTGACCATCATCGTGGGCATACTTGCAATCAGATTGATGCTCTGGTTCAGAATGTTCTCCAGGCTTTGATCTTCAGCACGCTCATCGTAGGAGTACAGACCCAGCACACACCGCTGAAGTTTGTTCATGATATTGGGCGACGGAGCATTCATGGTATCCATAAAGCCTTCCGGCAAAGCCCGGTGCTCAGCCAGGATCTCGCAGAATTCCTCAAGCTGGTCTTTGGTCGGCAGGCTGCCAAACAACAGCAGCCAGATGACTTCTTCAAAAACAAACCGGTCGTTGCGATATGCTTCTTCTACGATCTCATTGATGTTGACACCACGGTAGATCAGCTTGCCGGGGATGGGAATAATGTGCCCTTCCTGGTCTTTCTTGTAGCCTACAACGTCACAAACATTCGTCAGACCCGCCAAAACACCGGTGCCATCCGGGTTACGCAGACCGCGCTTGACACCCAGCCGCTCGCTGGTCTCAGGGTCAATGTAGTTGTTGGAGATATACTCCTCACACAAGTTTGCCATAGTCACCGGATCCAGTGTTGCCACTTCCGCATGTGCAAAATTCATGGTCAGTCTCCTTTCTGTTTTTCGATATCCTTTATATTCCTTTCCCATCCATCCTCATTGATGGATATCCTTATCATAGCGCTTTTGTGAAGTGAATTCAAGTAGCAAGTGTGTCGTTCTCAACACTCAGCACAAAAAAGAAGTTCTTTTTCCATCATTTTGCCAGCAGACCTCTCCTGTTTCGAACCGTTCTGCACCGCAAATGCAGTATGCTGAAATAAGCAATAGACGCAGGAGGACAAGATCCATGAAACGTTCCAACTTTTTGCTGTTCGCTGTGCTTTTGTTTCTTGGCAGCTCACTTCCCTTGATCACCTATGCTTTCACTCGATCCCTTCTGACAGAAAACAGCACTTCTGCTGTCAGCACAGTCATTCTCCGCTCTCCGGAGCCAATGTCAGAGGCCACATCACACCCCAACATCTCCGATCCGGAACCAGTGCTGCTTCGGGATACCGGCACGAACACTCTGCTGGAGCTATCTCGCCAGGAGTATGTCCTGGGTGCTGTTGCCGCCGAGATGCCGGTCAGCTGGCCGGATGAAGCGCTCAAAGCACAAGCTGTTGCTGCACACAGTTACGCCTTGTACTGCCGGGACCATACCACCGACCCGGAGGGCGCCTGGTTTTCGGTCGATCCTGCCCGTCGGCAGGGATGTCTGACGGAGACCGTACTGCGCAGCTACTGGGGCACCTCCTACGAGTCTAACTACTCCCGGCTTTCCACCCTGGTGAACGAAGTTCTGGACGAAATCGTGTGCTATGGAGATTCTGCCGCCGGGACAAGCTACTTTGCCATTTCCAATGGCCAGACTGAGACAAGTCAAAACGTATGGGGAGCCGCTCTCCCCTATCTAATCTCTGTAGACAGCAGCACAGACCAGACCGCCGACAATTACGAGTATACGGTTACCCTGTCTCCTGCGCAGGTCCAATCCATGCTGGCAGAGAATCTGGGGCTTTCCGCCGATCTGTCTGCTCCCAGCCAATGGTTTGGCACTGCGGTCCTTACGGAAGCCGGCTATACTGCCTCCCTGCCAGTCTGCGGCCAAACGATTTCCGGCACTGCGTTGCGGCGTGCCCTCGGTTTACGCAGCAGCTGTTTTTTTATTTCGTATCAGAACGATCTCTTTTCCATCACCACCCGTGGATATGGTCACGGTGTCGGCATGAGCCAATGGGGCGCCAAAGCTCTGGCGGAACAAGGCCTTACCTATGCACAGATCCTTGCACACTACTACCCCGGCACCATCCTTCTGAGCACCAACTAAAAAAGGAGCCGACTTTCTCCTCTGAGAGTCGGCTCCTTTTTGATATTGATTCAGATCACAGCAGACTACGCAGCCAGGTCCTGAGAGACTGCCCTTCTATTTGTTCCTCCGCTATATCCTCCAGTGAAGCAGACTGCGGCTCATCCTGAATGACGAGCATTTCGCCCTCGGCATCGTATACAGACCAGTAATCTTCCACTGTTTCTTTTTCCGCTGAAACGGTGAAGTCCGCAACAAAGCAGAGGCTTCCCTCTTCAGAGTCTGTAACCAGCACCATATAAGTATAACAGCCCTCCGGCAGCTCGCCAAACCGGATCTGGCTGTCCAGCTCCTTGAAAGACCAGCTCTCCACATTCATCTGTGCGCTGGCGCTCTGGACGGTCTGATCATCAGCATCCAGGATGATGATCTCCACCTCCGAAAGGGTCGTGCCGGTCGCACTGCTGACCGCACCTGTCAGCGACACGCCATGTCCCTGCTTTACATTGACCGGATAGCTCATTCCCTCCAGCCGCAAACCATCAGCCGCCGCAACGGAGTCCTTTTCCGTCACAACATACCAGTAACAGGATGCGTTGGAGACCGACACCGTCGTATTGCTGAGCGGGATGCGCCCGGATGAATTGTTGTTGGCCGGGTCTGCACAATAGAACACACCGTTCGTATAGTCGGTCAGCAGCACAGCATGGGGCTTTTTGCGGTTATAAAGAACGATCCCCTCCGGATGTTCGTCCAGCAGCTCGATCAGCCGCCGGGTCTTTTCTTCTTTATTGGAAGGCAGGGTCGCATATCCTACCTGCATTTCTTTGTATGTAAAGTCGTGCGAAAGCCCATTGTACCATGCCGTCGGCCGCAGGCTGTTCTCTGTCACATCCGTCCAGCCATCCATTGCATTAAAATATGCATAACGCCGCAGCATCATCGCCGCAGATGTCAATGTACAGGTATTGCTCCGGCTCTGTTTAAAATAAAAACCTGCATCAACGTTCATATCCAGTGCCAGCGCTGCAGGCAGACTGGTAAATACAAGCGTCAATACAAGCAACATACTGACTATTTTTTTTCGTAACAGGGTCGGGGCTGCGTGGTTCACGGTTCGGCATTCCTCTCCGGCGCGGTATTTTGAAAAAATCGCCGAGATAAAGTATATCAAACCAACGTCATTTTGTAAAGAAAAAACGCCATTTTTCTCAAAACAATCACGACGTCTACCCCATCGTCCGTCACTTTGCACAAGTGCACATCGTCCTTTTTAGAAGCACCGCTATTTTTAATGAAAACATTTTTCATTATTTTTATGTTGTACGAAATATCGGCTTTTTATTGTTCCATTTTCATCCTGTTCATTTCAGCCTCCCATGCTAAAAAAGAACAGTTTATACTTATTTTACACGCAAAAAAAGAAGACCCCAGCAGCCGATTCAGGCGCCGGGATCTTCTTTTTATCTCGAAAATTTAGATCTCATACCACTTGATCTCGTTGGCATCCAGATGCAGTGCAAAGCTGTTGCCATCGGTGG
>CAYXQN010000119.1:0-5282 GCA_964466825.1 uncultured Faecalibacterium sp.
GGCGATGAAAAGCTCGACCGCATGGTGAATATCTGGAACCAGTATCAGTGCATGGTCACCTTTAACATGAGCCGCAGCGCAAGCTACTACGAGAGCGGGACCGGACGCGGAATGGGTTTCCGGGACAGCTGTCAGGATCTGCTGGGTTTCGTGCATCTGATCCCTGCCCGCGCAAGGGAGCGCATTCTGGACATTGCCGCCACCCAGTTCGAGGACGGAAACGCCTACCACCAATACCAGCCGCTGACCAAGAAGGGAAACATGGACATTGGTGCAGGCTTCAACGATGACCCGCTGTGGCTGATCGCGGCTGTCAGTGCCTACATCCGAGAGACGGGCGACCTTTCCATTCTGGATGAGCAGGTGGACTTCAATAATGACCACACACTGGCACAGCCGCTGATGGAGCATCTGCGCCGCAGCTACCAGTATACGCTGGATCACCTTGGACCGCATGGTTTGCCGCTGATCGGGCGTGCCGACTGGAATGACTGCCTGAATCTGAACTGCTTTTCCAAAACACCCGGCGAGAGCTTCCAGACCACCGGTCCCAGTGAGGGGCCTGTGGCAGAGAGCGTGTTCATCGGCGGAATGTTCGTCAAATATGCCGGAGAATATGCAGAGCTGTGTGATGCAGTTGGCAAGAAGGAGGAAGCGGAAAAGGCGCGGGAGAATGCGCATAAAATGAGCGATACCCTCCTTGGTGCGGGCTGGGACGGCGCATGGTTCCGCCGTGCATACGATGCTTTTGGTGCTCCCGTAGGTAGCAAAGAATGTGACGAAGGGCAGATCTTCATCGAGCCGCAGGGTATGTGCGTCATGGCAGGTGTCGGTGTGGACAGCGGCGAAGCTGCCGCCGCACTGGCCAGTGTGAAGGAACGTCTGGATACAGAATACGGCATCGTGCTGCTCCAGCCGGCGTATACCCGTTACCGTCTGGAACTGGGTGAGATCTCAAGCTATCCACCGGGTTACAAGGAGAATGCAGGCATCTTCTGCCACAACAATCCCTGGATCTCCTGCGCAGAGGCGGTTGTCGGGCACGGTGACCGTGCATTTGAGGTCTACCGGAAGATCTGCCCGGCGTATATCGAGGAGATCTCAGAGATCCATCGTACAGAACCCTATGTATACAGCCAGATGGTGGCAGGATGCGATGCACCGACCCACGGCGAAGGAAAGAACAGCTGGCTGACCGGTACGGCGGCGTGGACGTTCGTCAATGTGAGCCAGTATATCCTTGGTGTCCAGCCTACGATGCAGGGGCTGCGCATCGATCCCTGCATCCCGCATGAGTGGGATGGCTTTGAGCTGACACGCATTTTCCGGGGCGCAGCCTATCACATTACGGTGTGCAACCCCGATCATGTGGAAAAGGGCGTGCGCACGGTTCTTGTAAATGGGACTGGCATAAAAGGAAATGTTCTCCCCCTGGCAGATGTGGGCGAGAAGGTAGAGGTTTGCGTTACGTTGGGCTGATCCTGCCGGACGGGACGCAGAAGCATAAAAACAGACATCCTTTCATCTTTTTTAATAAGAATGAAAGGATGCCTGTTTTGGCTTACCACATGGCTTTATAATATTTGTCGCGGTATTTTTTGGGTGTGACACCGACCATATCCTCAAAGACCTGAATGAAGTGGCTCTGAGAGGAGAAGGCCAGGTAGTTTGCAATATCTACAAGGCTGGCATCGGAGTAACGCAGAAGGTTTTGTGCCTTTTCGATTTTTTTCTCCCGGATATAGTCGCTGACCGAAATGCCCAGATTCTGCTTGAACACGCGGGAAAGATAGCTTGCCGAAAGCCCGGTGTGCTCTGAGAGGGTCTGGATCGTGATCCGCTCGTTGAGGTGATCGTAGATGTAATCGACACAGCGGGAGACCGGCTGCGATACGATATCGGCTTTTTTGCGCAGAGCCATCTTTCCGGTAAAGTCCTGTACCATTGTATGATGCAGATCGACAACGGACTGGACATCGGTGCAGGCATCTGCCCGTAGAATGTAAAAGTCACTCAGACGGTAAGCCTGTTCAGCTTCCATGCCGCCGGTCACGCAGTACCGTGTGACCAGTGAAGTCGTGATAACAAAATGATATTTTATGTTTTGGAGGGGGTTTTTTGATAAAACGCCCATTCCGACCGGGTTGCTGAACACTTCAGAAGAACAGTTTTTTTGGACATATTCCATGTTTCCGTCGCGTACAGCCTTATAAAAGGCGTATTCTTCCTCTGGTGGACGGTGCGCTTCCTGCTCTTCGAAGCGCTTTAATTCGGTTTCTACCCATTCCTTTGTGAGTTTCATACGAAAGCCCTCCGACTTTTTGAATGTTTTTGTCATTGTAGCATGATTCTGATATTTTGGCAATCATTTTTATAGACGGAGAGGCCGGAAAAAGATTATACTTTGCTCACAAGCTCCGAAGAGACCCGGAACATATGAAACGAAAAAATTAAAATATGAAGGAGTACATTGCTATGAGAAAGATCTCGCGTCGTAATTTTCTGCTGGCTTCCGGTGTGGTCACGATCAGTGCAGCCTTGACGGCCTGCGGCGGTGGTTCTTCAAGCGGTGCTGGTGCAGCGGCTGGCACGACTGCTACGGGAGGAACTTCTGGCGGTAAGAACCTGAACGTCTGGTGCTGGAACGAGGAGTTCCAGAGCCGCTTCAACGACTACTATCCCGGCGTCAAGGAGATCGCCTCCGACAAATCCACGACCACGCTGAATGATGGCACTATCGTGAAGTGGATCATCAATGCAAACGAGAACAACAACTATCAGAACAAGCTGGACGAGGCACTGCTGTCTCAGGAATCTGCTGCGGATGAGGAAAAGGTCGATATCTTCCTGATCGAGGCAGACTACGCGCTGAAGTATGTCGATTCTCCTTATACACTGGATGTAAAGGCGGACATTGGTCTGACGGATGCAGATCTGGCCGGTCAGTACCAGTACACCAAGGACATCGTCTCTGCCAACGGCAGCCAGCGCGGCACGACCTGGCAGGCGACTCCTGGTCTGTTCGCATACCGCCGCAGCATTGCAAAGGATGTTCTGGGCACGGATGATCCTACGGAAGTCCAGAACTATCTGTCCGACTGGACCAAGTTTGATGCGGCTGCGGTCAAGGCACACGACAAGGGCTACAAGATGCTGTCCGGCTTTGACGATTCCTACCGCGTGTTCTCCAACAATGTTTCGGCTCCGTGGGTCGATGGTACGACCATCAAGGTGGATTCCAGCATTATGAAGTGGGTCGAGCAGACCAAGACCTACACGGATAAGGGCTACAACAACAAGTCCAGCCTGTGGGATTCTCAGTGGGCATCCGATCAGGGTCCGACCGGTAAGGTGTTCGGCTTCTTCTACTCCACTTGGGGCATTAACTTCACCCTGCTGGGCAACTCTCTGGAGATCCCCACTTCGGAAGGCGGCAAGGAAGAAGTCGGCAACGGCATCTACGGTGACTACGCAGTATGCGAAGGCCCTCAGCCCTACTACTGGGGCGGCACCTGGATCTGCGGTGCGGCGGGCAGCGATAACATCGACCTGATCCGTGATATCATGCAGAAGCTGACCTGCGATGAGGCGATCATGAAGCAGATCACTCTGGATACGCAGGACTACACCAACAACGAAGCTGCAATGAATGAACTGGCTAACAGTGATTACGCATCCGATTTCCTGGGCGGTCAGAATCATATTGCTCTGTTTGCAGAAGCTGCAAAGAAGATCGATATGTCCAACGCAGGTCCGTACGACCTCGGTCTGAACGAGAGCATCCAGAACAGCTTTGGCGACTACTTCAACGGCATTGTTGATATGGACACCGCAAAGGCAAACTTCTGGATGAGCGTCAACGAAAAGTATCCGGAGCTGACCGATGTGGTCTGGCCCGACTAAATCCGATCCCCGCTCAAAACAGGTGGGCGGGCAGTGTGCCCGCCCTCTTTCGTGAAGGAGGAACGTTTCCATGGAAGAAAAAGCCAAAAAGAAAGGCTCGATCAGCTATGCAAAATGGGGATACATCTTCATTGCACCGTTCTTTATCATCTTTGCGGTGTTCCAGCTGATCCCGATGGCATCCACGATCTATTACAGCTTCTTTGAGTACTACCGCAGCGGTCTGAAGATCATCGGACCGACCTTTGTGGGACTGAAAAACTATGTTGCACTGTTCGCAGCAGATCTGCCGAAGTACTTTGGCAACACGATCATTCTGTGGCTCATCGGTTTTATCCCGCAGATTTCGGTCTCGCTGCTGCTGGCTGCGTGGTTCACGGATCTGCGCCTGAAGCTGAAAGGTCAGACCTTCTTTAAGACGGTCATCTACATGCCCAACCTGATCATGGCATCTGCGTTCGCAATGCTGTTCTTTGCACTGTTCTCGGACAACGGTCCGATCAACGCGGCGCTCGTGAGCATGGGCATCCTGAAAGAGCCCTTCAGTTTCCTGAATACCGTCTGGGGCAACCGTGGACTGATCGGCTTGATGAACTTCCTGATGTGGTTTGGCAATACGACCATTATGCTGATGGCAGCGATCATGGGCGTTGACCCCACGCTGTACGAGGCGGCGGAGCTGGACGGCTGCACCCCGAACCAGATGTTCTGGAAGATCACTATCCCGCTGATCCGTCCCATCCTGGTCTACGTTATGATCACTTCGATGATCGGCGGCTTGCAGATGTTTGATGTTCCTCAGATCCTGACCAACGGCAAGGGCGGCCCGGATCGTACCTCCACCACCATGATCATGTATCTGAACAACCACCTGTTCAGCAAGAACTACGGCATGGCCGGTGCGGTCTCTGTAGTGCTGTTCCTGTTGTGTGCTGTCCTGTGCGTCATCGTTTACTTCTCGCTGACCAAGGAAGACGACGGCCTGACCAGAGCTCAGCGTAAGGAACTGAAAGCAGCAAAGAAGGCTGCTGCAAAAGGAGGAAAATGAGTATGGCACACACTTCGAAAAATCGCTCTGCAAATGCAACGCTGAATGTGCGCCGAGCAGGGTGCTATCTGGCACTGGTAGTCATCAGTTTTCTGTGTCTGTTCTTCTTCTATGTGCTGACGATCAACTCCACCCGCAACCATTTTGAGATCCAGAAGGGCTTCTCCCTTCTGCCGGGCAAGTCTCTGCTGACCAACCTGCGCAACGTTCTGAACGATGCAAACGTTCCGGTCGTGACCGGTATCCGTAACAGTCTGATCGTTTCAGCCTGCTCCGCAGCGCTCAGCGTTTACTTCTCTGCACTGACGGCTTATGGCATCTACGCCTATAA
>CAYXQN010000120.1:0-5136 GCA_964466825.1 uncultured Faecalibacterium sp.
CTCATCGCCCCAGTTGATACCCGTAATTGCAGTAAGCATAATAAATGACCTCTTTATCATTCATCAAAAGACAGCCTTTTCCGTGCACTTTGCCCGGGATACGCTACCTTGGAAAACAGCATCAATGCACCAGCGCACACCAATGCTAGTATAGTATATCACAGTTCCGGCCGTAAAAAAAGAGGAAACGTACAATTTTCACTGCCGTTTCCTCCAAAAATAGATGCGTTGATTTGTCAAAAAATATCAGCTGCGGGGTTTTGCGTCCTCACGGCGAGGCAGCTTGTGGATCGTGCCGTCCGGTTCCTTGATGGAGGTATGCTCCAGCTGATTGCGGAAGCTGCGGCGGAAATCCTCCAGATATTCCTGACGCAGAGCCTGCTGCTCTGCCTTTTCTGCTTCGGTCAGGCCTTCTGCCTTGCTCTTATGTGCCAGCTCGTTGATGCGGGCGATCTTTTCCTGATTCATATGGTCCTCCTGTATTTTAAGTTCAAGTATGCTATAATAGAGTAAAAGACTATGATCACAAAGGGGAGCTTTTCATGGCAAATCAACTCAATTTCGCCCAACAGATGGATGCTGTTCTCAAAGGGTTGGGCAACAGCCGCCCCCGGCTGCTGCTCCATGCCTGCTGCGGCCCCTGCTCCAGCGCTGTGCTGGAACAGCTTTGCCAGTATTTTGAGATCACTGTCCTTTATTATAACCCAAACACCTGGCCAGCGGAAGAGTATTTCCGCCGCGGTGAGGAATTGGAGCGTTTTGTAGCCGCAGCGCATCCGCTTGGGGTGCCTGTGGTGCAGGATCATTACGACCCGCAGGAGTTTTACTCTGTCGTTGCCGGCCTGGAAGCCGAGCCCGAGCGGGGCGGGCGCTGCACCGTGTGCTACCGGCTGCGGATGCGCCGTACCGCTGAATATGCCAAGGCGAACGGCTTTGACTGGTTCACCACGACCCTCTCCATCAGCCCGCACAAGGATGCCAAGCGCATCAATGCCATCGGGAAGGAGCTGGAAGCCGAGTTCGGCATCAAGCATCTGACCTCCGACTTCAAAAAGCACAACGGCTATCTGCGCTCGCTCCAGCTTTCAGACGAGTACGGTCTGTACCGGCAGGATTACTGCGGCTGTGAGTTCAGTGCAAAGGCAAGAGGGATCGAGTGAGGTCATCTCTTTCAAAATCAAAGCGTTTGCCAGTTCCCCCACAAGGGGGAGCTTTTTTGTACAGTAAAATTCCGTTCCAGAGCCTCCTGCTCCCTCTGCCGTCTTATTCCTCCGGCAGCTTTGCCACCAGAATGGTAAATACGATCAAGCCGACGCAGGGCACGATGTTGCACGCCATACCTGCGGTCAGCGCCATCTTTTCGGCCACGATGCCGATGATCCAGGGCATGATGATCGCACCGCTGGATGCTACCGGCAGCATGATGCCCATACTCGCCACGCTGGTCATTTTACCTGCACTGGCAACAGCGGTGGGGTTCAGGCCCGCCATCGAGAAGGCGAATGCAAACAGCATTGCGATCGCTGCCCACTGGCTGTTGGCACAAACCAGCCCCACATAGAAGATGCTGCACAGTACACTCATCCCTACCATCGCCTTGCGGGGGTTTTTGAACGGGAATACAAATGCGATGAGCAAACGCGCCACCAGCGTTGCACCCCACATGACCGTGACGGTATACGCCGCCAGCGTGCCGGTGATGATGCCGCTGCCCTTAAAGTAGGTGACCATCCAGCCATTGACGCTCTGCTCTGCAGCGTTCTGGCAGAACAGCAGCCCGGTCAGCAGCCAAAAGCGCGGTGAACGCAGGAAGCTCCAGTCCGTGACCGCTTTTTTCTTGCTGCCCTTGGCGTTGCCCCCTGCAAAGGGCGTAGAAAGATAAACCAGCCACAACGCAGCACCCAGTGCAGCCAGCAGGAACACCGCCAGAGAGGTACTGATCTTTGCAGCAGCCGCAATGACAAAGGGACACAGCAGCGCACCGCAGGCATAGCAGCTGTGCATCAGATTCATACCCCGGGTACGGTCTGCCGAGTTGTCGCTGACCAGAATGGTGCAGGTGTTGATGACGCTGCCCTTGGCAATGCCCAGCAGGAAGAACGCCAGCATCAGCACAAGCTCCACCCCGGTCACACCCATCAGGACATAGCCCAACGCATAGCCTACGGTCAGCAACAGAATACTGGGTTTCATGCCCAGCACACTCGGCAGCATTGCGATCAAGAAGCCTGCCAACAGGTTGCCGATGCTCATCAGAGAGATCAGGGTGCCTGTCATACTATAGGCAAAACCATATTGTTCCTGCAGAAGACTCACAACAACGCCTGCACTGATGGCGCAGATACCGCTGAAAAAGAAGGTCAGAAAGCCCACGTTCCGCAGGCGTTTATTTTGCTGTTCCATCGTTATTCCTCGCTTTTCTGGTCCAAGATGTAATATCCTGTATCCATTAAAGCATATTTCGGCATAGATGCAAGCGCTTTTGGTAAAAAGTCTTTACTTTCGCCAAAAAACGCCCTCACGGTCATTCCGTGAGGGCGTTTTTCAAATGTCAGCGTTCAGATCACTGCTCGTTCTTCAGAGGATAAGTAATGATCTTCTTGGGGCACTTTGCAACACAGGTGCCGCAGCCGGTGCACTTGTCGTAATCAATGCGTGCAATGTTATCCACCACGTGGATCGCATCTGCCGGGCAGTTGCGCTGGCACATACCGCAAGCGATGCAAGCAGTGGTGCAAGCCTTCATGGCAGCAGGGCCCTTATCGCCGTTGGAGCAGAGCACCACGGGCTTTTCAGGACCAGCAACATCGATCATGATGACCTTTTTGGGGCAAATGTTTGCGCAGGCGCCGCAGCCGGTGCACTTTTCCTTATCGACAACGGCAACGCCGTCCACGATGTGGATCGCATCGAACTTGCAGACCTTGGTGCAATCGCCCAGACCAACGCAGGCAAAGGCGCAGGTCTTGGGGCCGCCGTACAGTGCAGCAGCGGCTGCACAGGTCTGGATGCCCTCGTAGTCGTAGCTGGGCTTGCAGTGCTCGGAGTTGCCCTGGCACTGCACAACAGCCTTCTTCACAACAGCAGAAGCCTCGCCGCCCATGATCTTAGCGATCGCTGCAGTTGCAGCGGGGCCGCCGGGGGCACACTTGTCGCAGGCAACGCCGTCCATGACGACTGCCTTGGCGTAGTCTGCACAGCCAGCGTAGCCGCAGCCGCCGCAGTTTGCGCCTGCCAGACAGGAAGCGACCTGCTCAATACGGGGGTCTTCCTCGACCGCCATAAACTTTGCGGCAGCGACCAGAATGACCGCGCCGATCGCACCCACGATGGTGCACAGGATCACAGCAGAAATAATACTCATTGTCCTGTTCCTCCCTTACAGCGTAACATTGAACAGGTTTTCGACGATGCCGCCGAAGCCCATGAAGGACAGGCTGGTGATGGCAGCTGCGATCAGGGTAATGGGCAGACCCTTGAAGGGTTCCGGAGGATCGCAAGCCTCAACACGCTTACGCACACCGCTGAACATGACCATAGCCAGCATAAAGCCGCAGCCTGCACCGATAGCGCAGACCAGGGACTCGATGTAGGCATAGCCAAAGCCATGGGTCACCACATCGGCTCCATAGTCGCCCACGACCAGAATGGTAACTGCCAGCACGCAGCAGTTGGTGGTGATCAGGGGCAGGTACACGCCCAGAGAGTTGTACAGCGAAACGATATACTTTTTGAGGAAGATCTCGATGAACTGCACCAGAACTGCGATGACCAGAATGAACACGATGGTCTGCAGATAGCCCAGACCAGCCGGATCCAGAATAAAGATCTGCAGCGGGAAGGTGACAGCCGTTGCCATGAACATGACAAAGATAACAGCGCCGGACATACCAACAGCGGAATCCAGCTTTTTGGAAACGCCCAGGAACGGGCAGATACCATAGAACTTCACCAGCACGTAGTTATTGACAAGGATCATGCTGAAGAAGATTGCAGCGAGTTTGACCAGCATTAGTTTTCCTCTCCTTCCTGCAGTTCCTTGAGGGGCTGGCAGCCGATCTTGCGCTCAATACGAGCGTCCAGCTTGCCTTCCAGCCAGATGCAGCCAGCCATCAGCACACCGTAGCAGAAGAATGCGCCGGGAGCCTGAGTCATGATAGTCAGCTTAGCCATGCTCTCGGGCAGGACCTGGAAGCCCAGCCAGGTGCCGCTGCCCAGGACCTCACGGATGGTTGCCATCAGGGTAGCGGTAAGAGTGTAGCCAATGCCCATACCTACGCCGTCCAGAGCGGAGTCCACTACATTGTTCTTGCAGGCGAACATTTCAGCACGGCCCAGAATGATGCAGTTGACGACGATCAGCGGCAGGAAAACGCCCAGTGCGTTGTACAGGCTTTCCATCGTTGCCTGCATGACCATCTGAACGATGGTCACGAAGCCTGCGATGATAACGATGTAGCAGGGCAGATGGACCTTGCCGGGGATCACGTTGCGCAGCAGCGAGATCATGATGTTGGAGCACACCAGCACGAAGGTGAAGGCGGCGCCCATACCCAGTGCGCTGGAAACTGCGGTGGTAACTGCCAGAATGGAGCAGGTACCCAGAACCAGACGCAGAACAGGGTTTTCTTTGATGATACCGTTGGTAAGGATGCTTACCTTGGAATTATTCTCTTGTGCCATTTCTTACCAACCTCCTTTATGCCAGTTCGTTAAAGCAGTTGATGCAGTCATTGATGGCAGCAAACAGAGCCTTGGAAGAAACGGTAGCGCCGCTCTTTGCGTCGTAACCATCGCCAATTGCAATGTTCTTTGTGCCATCCATACCAGCAAACTGTGCCAGGAAGTCAGCTTCTGCCACCTTGCTGCCGATGCCCTGCGTCTGGCTGGAAGCATCCACCCAAATGCCGGTCTCGACACCATTGGTATCAAAGCCCATGATGACGACCACAGCGCCGCCGTCAAAGCCGGATTCCTCCGCCTTGATCGCAAAGCTGCCGTCCGGAGCCTTGACAACACCAGTGATATTCTCAGTGGTAAAGCCGGTCACTTCCTCCAGCTCAGAAGCATCGGAGACGGAAGGCAGAACGCCGACATAAGCTGCCAGCGTGGTGCGGCGGTTGTTCTCCGCAATGA
>CAYXQN010000121.1:0-5134 GCA_964466825.1 uncultured Faecalibacterium sp.
CCAGGCGGCCAGAACCCTCTATGATACACTTACATTTTGGCCGCCTAGCTTTCTGCTCCAACATAACAGAGCAAAAACACCCTGTTTTTTGCTTAAAGAGCTAGACGGACAGAATTGGCCACCTAGCTTTTAGAACATAGCATCGTCAAAAAGAGGCTAGGAGGACAAAAATATAAGTAGTAATAACTTTATAGGTGGCCAAAACGAATCTGACTTTTGGCCGTCTAGGTGCAGCCTGTGCTGCTGCAGCTGTTTGCTCCGAGGGAGCTTTTCATGGCCAGAACTCTCTATGACACACTGAGATTCTGGCCGTTCAAAGGCCTTTTTCAGAAATAGTGGAGAGAACTCACTTTTTCCGACAAACGGCCAGAATTGGCCGTTTAAACTTTTGAGCGATACAACGCCGAAAAAGCGTTAAACGGACAAAAATATAAGTAGTAATAATGTCTTATCCTTCTTTGTACGGCCAGTTCTGTCCGTTCAAAGACCGGGACCAACAGATCGCAAAAAACAAAGACCTCCTGCCGGCAAAAATGTCAGACAGGAGGTCTTTTTATTGTAAGATCAAATGGGGATCAGTTCAGCTTTTTGCCAAAGAACTCGACTTCCTTGCCGATGAACTGCATCAGCTCGTCGAACTGGTCCGGGGTCAGGCTCTGTGCGCCGTCGCACTTGGCCTTGGCGGGATTGTTGTGCACCTCGATCATCAGGCCGTCGGCACCGGCTGCCACAGCAGCCTTGGCCAGCTCGGGCACCATCCATGCTTGGCCGCAGGCGTGGCTGGGGTCCACGACCACCGGCAGATGGGTCATCTTGTGCAGCATGACCACGCCTGCCAGGTCCAGCGTATTGCGCATACTGTTTTCAAAGGTGCGGATGCCGCGCTCGCACAGGATGACGTTTTCGTTGCCCTCTGCCATAATGTACTCGGCGCTCATGACGAACTCTTCCAGCGTGTTGGCCAGGCCGCGCTTGAGCAGCACCGGCTTGTTCTGGCGGCCCACTGCCTTGAGCAGCTCAAAGTTCTGCATATTGCGGGCGCCCACCTGGATCAGGTCTACGTTCTCAAACAGGGGCAGGTGCTCGGTGTTCATGATCTCGGTCACGATGGGAGCGCCGGTGGCACGGCGGGCCAGCTTGAGCAGGTCCAGGCCTTCGCTGCGCATACCCTGGAAGGAGTAGGGAGAGGTGCGGGGCTTGAACGCACCGCCGCGCAGCAGCGAAGCACCGGAGGCCTTGACACGCTGGGCACAGTAGGTGATCTGCTCCTCGCTCTCGATGCTGCAGGGGCCGGCGATCACCGCAAAATTGCCGCCGCCCAGCTTGACACCGCCAACGTCCACCACGCTGTCGTCCGGGTGGAACTTGCGGTTGGCCTTTTTGTACGGCTCAGACACACGGCGCACCGTCTCGACCACAGGGTTTG
The DNA here is from genome assembly GCA_964466825.1 of uncultured Faecalibacterium sp. Classification (GTDB taxonomy): domain Bacteria; phylum Bacillota; class Clostridia; order Oscillospirales; family Ruminococcaceae; genus Faecalibacterium. Next base: position 1,427 of record CAYXQN010000121.1, read on the forward strand.
CCATCACCCAGCTCTCGGCAATGGCCTTGGTATCGCCGATCAGGCCCAGGATGTGGGTATCGCTGCCCTTGGAATCGTTGATCTGCAGGCCCATGTTCTCCAGCTCGTGGCAGAACTCGCGTACTTCAACTTCAGGTGCATTTTGCTTTAATACGATGATCATGATATTTCTCCTTTACCTTCGCTGTTATGCTGGAAGCGGCGGGGGAACAGACTCCCGGACCGCTGTGTTTGCGGGATGGAACTTCAGTTGTCTGAAGTGATGGCGTTATCATACCACTTCAGAACACTGAAGTCAAGAGGGAAGAACAACTTTTTGCAAAAGAGCACTGCAATTGCATTTTATGTCGCATTGTGATATGCTAGGCGTGCAGCGCTTGTGCTGCAAGGCGCTTGCTGCAAATGCAGGTGGTCAAGCTCCCTGTTGGACCTTGAGCTGTCCGGCAAGGTGCGTTTTCTTGATAGAATGTTCCCTCCGGACGCAAAAGGCGAAAGGGGGGATGCCTTATGACGTTTGAACAGGTCGTGCTATTGCTCTCGCTTATTGGCGGGGGCATCGTATCCACTGCCGAACTTACATGGAAGATCTTCGAGAGCAGCTATAAAAAGAAAAAAAGTGACCGCCCAGACTACCAATCGTGCGGTCACTTTTCTGACGAATCCGATCGGGAGCTGACCACTTTGCAGCCAGCGCCTTTTCTGATTTTAGTATAGAGCGTTTCGTATTGCCTGTCAAGTGTGCTTCCGGTGGAAGAAATCAACGAATCAAAGAAGGTAAAATACAATGGCAAAAGAAGCAAAGACCAATGCCATGCGCATTCTGGAACGGGAAAAGATCCCCTACACCGCCCACGAGTATCCCCACGAGGAGGGGGTCGCAGTAGCGGGCGTGGAGGTGGCGCTGAGCATGGGAGAAGACCCGGCCAGTGTCTACAAAACGCTGGTGACCCAGGGCGCCAGCAAAAACTATTTTGTGTTTGTCATCCCGGTGGCGGCGGAGCTGGACCTCAAAGCCGCCGCCCGCAGCGTGGGTGAAAAAAATGTGGCCATGATCCATGTGGCAGACATCAACAAGGTCACCGGCTATGTACGGGGCGGCTGCAGCCCGGTAGGCATGAAAAAGCAGTACCGGACCGTTTTTGACGAGAGTGCGCTTTTGCAGCAAAAGATCTATGTTTCCGGCGGGCGCATCGGTACCCAGGTGTGCTGTGCACCGGCCGATCTGATCCGTGCGGCACGGGCATCCACGGCCAGGATCATCTACGGATAAAAAGTCGGTCTTTTGACGGCGGAACGGGGTTTCTTATATTTATTGAAAGAGTGCCTGAAGATAAGTCGTACTAATAAAGCAAAGCGATGTCGAAACTGCACAAAACTTTTGAAAGATTTTTGACACCGGAAGAACAGAAAAGAGAAATTGCAAAAACACCCTTTGCAAAGCCGGAAATTTGCCGTACACTGTATACAGCACAAGGACGAAATGAGCAAAAAGCGCATGGAGTCCGGTGGAACGTGCAGAGTACAAAGTGAGTGCGGAGGGGTCCTTTCATGCGTAAGATGCTGAACACCATCCATCGGTCTGGCAGCCGTGCGGGTCAGGGACTTTGTGCACCTTTGCGCAATGCACAGGGATCGTATATGTGGAAATAAAAGGCGGTAGTGCGGGAGCACTACGGCCTTTTTTGTTTGTCTGCAAGAAAGAGAGGCTTGGATTATGGTTCGTAAAGTTGCTGTGATCATGGGATCCGACAGCGATTGGCCGGTGGTCAAGGGGGCCTGTGCCCAGCTCAAGGCGCTGGATATCCCGTTTGAAGCACACATCCTTTCGGCACACCGCACCCCGGCAGAGGCTGCAGCCTTTGCAAAAAGTGCACGGGCAAATGGCTTTGGCGTGATCCTGTGTGCGGCGGGCATGGCGGCCCACCTGGCAGGCGCCTTTGCCGCCAACACCACCCTGCCGGTCATCGGCATCCCCATGAAGGGCGGTGCCGTGGACGGTCTGGACGCACTGCTGGCAACGGTACAGATGCCCACCGGCATCCCGGTGGCAACGGTGGCGCTCAATGGAGCCAAGAATGCTGCCTGGCTGGCGGCCGAGATCCTGGCCCTGAGCGACGACGTGCTTGCTGAAAAGCTGGAGGCCGAGCGTACCGCAATGGCCCAGCAGATCGCAGCCAAGGAAGAAAAACTGCAACAAGAGATCGCAGAGATGTGAGGGAAAGCCAATGTCTGATTTTGCTTATCCGCTGCACGAGGAATGCGGCGTTTTTGGTATCTATGATAAAGCCGGCACCGAGGATGTGGCGGAAGCTGCCTACTCGGGCCTGTATTCGCTGCAGCACCGCGGCCAGGAGAGCTGCGGCATCGCTGTCAATGACGACGGCGTGATCATCGGCCACCGGGATCTGGGCCTGATCGGCGAGGTGTTTACCCCGGAGGTCCTGGCCTCCCTGTCCCGCCCCAATGCCCGCATGGCGACCGGTCATGTGCGCTACGCCACCGCAGGCACCCGCAGCCGTGCCAATGCGCAGCCCATGATCGTGCGCCACGGCCGCGGCACCATGGCCCTGTGCCATAATGGCAACCTGACCAATGCCACCCGGCTGCGCAACCAGCTGGAGAGCGAGGGCGCCATCTTCCACGGCTCCTCGGATACCGAGGTCATCTGCTATCTGGTCACCCGCAACCGCCTGACCAGCAAGAGCATTGAGGAAGCCATCAGCAAGACCATGGATGTGCTGGACGGTGCCTACAGTCTGGTCATCATGTCTTCAACCAAGCTCATTGCAGTGCGTGACCCCCGGGGTTACCGTCCGCTGTGCATCGGCACCCTGCCGGGCGGCGGCTACGTTTTTGCCAGCGAGAGCTGTGCACTGGACGCTGCCGGAGCCACCCTGCTGCGGGATGTGGAGCCGGGCGAGATCGTGGTGGCCGACGCCAACGGTCTGCGCAGCATCAAGGACCACTGCGGCTGCAAGGAAAGCCAGTTCTGTGTTTTTGAGTTTATCTATTTTGCCCGTCAGGACAGCATCATCGAGGGCAGCTCGGTGCACGAAGCACGCCGGCAGGCGGGCCGCTTCCTTGCGCAGGAGCACCCGGTGGAAGCGGATGTTGTCATTGGCGTGCCGGACTCCGGTCTGGACGCTGCCATGGGTTACGCCGAAGAAAGCGGCATCCCCTACGGCATGGGCTTTATTAAAAATAAGTACATCGGCCGCACCTTTATCCAAAGCACCCAGAAGCAGCGTGAGCGCAGCGTGCGCATCAAGCTGAACGTGATCTCGGAGACGGTGCGGGGCAAGCGTGTGGTGCTGGTGGACGACTCCATCGTGCGCGGCACCACCTCCGCCCGCATCATCAACCTGCTGCGGGACGCCGGTGCAAAAGAGGTCCACTTTATGGTCTCGGCCCCGCCGTTCAAGTATCCGTGCTATTTTGGCACCGACATCCCGGACCAGAAAATGCTGGTTGCGACCGGACGCAATCTGGACGAGATCAACGAGATCATCGGCGCAGACACGCTGGGCTACCTGTCCAATGAGCACGTTGTGCAGCTGGCCAAAAACTCCAAGTGCGGATTCTGCACTGCCTGCTTTGACGGCAAGTATGCCGTAAAGCCGGACGAGGCGCTTGCTGCCGATATTCACGACCGACACCTGAACGACCGTCCCAAGGACGCCAAAAAGTTAGGAGAGTAACAAGATGGAA
>CAYXQN010000122.1:0-5046 GCA_964466825.1 uncultured Faecalibacterium sp.
CTTTTAATCAGAGGGCCAGGGATTCGAGTTCCCTCGAGCGCACCAAAGAAAACCCACGACAGAACGTTGAATTTCAGCGTTTGTCGTGGGTTTTTCTGTGTCATAAAGGTCTGAAATGGGCTGGAAAATGCGACAAAAATGTGACAAATTCAAAAAAAACTTGAAAAATGAGGTGAAGTGTTCATTCTGCAGCGAACATACTTCTCGCAAAAGCTATCATCAAGCGCTGGGGGAACTTCCCCTATTCTTGCAATCGGATCCCGGGGCATTACGGAATAGGATTCCGGGCAACAAATTCCGCCCCTGTAGAGCCGCACAATGTCCGGATCCAACAACATCGCAGGAGTTTCGATTGACATTTTAGCAGTACAGCATATAATTATATTAAGAGACTGCACAACACAGAAAAAATCGAAGGCGCATGATTTTTTCTGTATTTGCAGCAGTCATCACAGCAATCGGGCGGTCGCTCTTGGATTTACCTATAATATTCGTTATATTATTAGCCAAGTTGATCACATGATTTCACTCCCGCCCGGCGGTTCTTTGTAAAAGAGGTGCTGATATGTTGAACATTGTACTTGCAATCCTTTTTATTCCTGCCGTGTTATGGGAACTCTGCAAACTCTCCAAGTGATTCTCAAATGCCTTGCACTGGTAACAGTGCAGGGCTTTTTCTTTGTGTATAAAGAAAAAGCCCTGCACCGACTCGTAAAAATCGGCACAGGGCGGCTGGTTCTATTTTCTATCACACCAAAGCTAAAGGTCAAACCATGGATACCTTGCGTTTGCGCAGCAGGCAGGCGCCGGCCAGGAAGGCACCCTGTCCCAGCACATTCACGCCTTCGGCCAACCAGTTCATGGCCGGGTCAGCAAAGTCCTTGGAAGACAGATACCCCATGCCAAGCACAAACACCAGCGAAAGGATCAGCAATGGGATCGCCGCACGTTTTTTCCGTCGTGCAGCCAAGACCATGAGGGAGATGTCCATTGCCGCAACGCCCAGGACCATCAGCACTACAAAGACCATCGTCCCTTTGAACACCGCCGGGACTGCCGCCACACTGTACATCCGGTTTTTGCCCTGGTCAAACAGGACCATTGCAGCAGCACCCAGACCTGCCAGCACAAAACCCGTCGTCTGCATGGGGAAAAAGCATTTATTCAATGCCTCAAAATCACAGATGGAGGCCGCATACAGCAGTTTCCAGGTCGCTTTGAAAAAGCCTGCCATAAATACGGTGATCGTACCAGCGGAAAACAGCGCAAAGGCACCCTTGCTCATTTCCCGGTAAAGATCGTTCTGCAGGATCAATGCACCGGTCAGAAATAATGCCACCGGGATGTAATCAACGATCGCCATTGGGATACTCATAGGCTCACTCCTTATATTTGCCGATATGGCTGATGGGCAGGAACGGGATGATCAGCGGCGTATGGTCAGCATAGGCACGGTACTCCGGTTTATGCCCGTTGGCCTTTTCCTGCCGACGGTCCAACCGCTGTGCGCCATTGATCATAATGTAGAAAATGCAGATATAACCCAGCACTGCAGTGACCCACTGCCCGGCACCGGTCAAGGCGTCCAGACTGCCGACGAACACACCGGTCCAGAAAATGATCTCGCCGAAATAGTTCGGGCAGCGAACAAACCGGAACAAGCCCTCGGTGGCCACCATGTCCGGCCGTTTTGCCTTTTGCGCACTCTTCTGCTTGTCAGACCAGGCCTCCAGCAGCAGACCGGCTGCACTGATAAGTGCACCTGCCAGCGGCAGCCCCAGTGCAGCACCCTTGCCGTTATAAAGGCGGAAGTACACCGGCGATGTCTGTGCCACATACAGAACTGCCACACAGACCCAGATCGCCGCCTTGACAAAGACCGGCATCTTGTCATCATCCACTGTGGTAGCGCTCTTGAGGACCTTACGATAGTTGGCGTTTTTCAGTTCCCTCACAAGCAAAAAACCGGACAACCGGATGCCATAGGCCAAAAACAGCAGACACTGCACGACTGTGACCCAGCTAAAAGCCCACTTTTCTGCCAAAGCAGTCACAAGATATGCAACGCCCAGGCCGGATACCGCAAATCCATAGCCAATGGACAAAAAGTAGACGAATTTTTTAAAGCCCACTGCACACAGCACTGCGCTGATTACCAGATAGATGCCAAGATATCCCCAGCCCATGCTTATGCCTCCTTTTTGAAGCTATCGTAGATATACTGCTTGAAGCTGTGCTCACCGCAACGGGTCTCGCCTACCATCTCCTCCGTCAGAGTCCACTTGGAGAACCGCAGGATCGCCGTTTTACCGTTCTTTTTATTTTTGGGCAGCGCTGCCAGAAGATCGAACAGGAAGGCCGGGGCACGCTTGATCACAGCCGGTTTGCCTGCGGCATCAAAACACATCCGTGCGATCTCCTCGTAAGACCAGGTCTCCTGGCCTCCCACATCGTACATCGCATTGGTATCCCCTATATGCTCCACGATAAACTGTGCAAAGTCCGGCGTATCCACCACATTGGCATGGACCGGCGCCTTACCCAGCAGTGTGACCGAACCTTTTTCGATCATCGGCCGGAACACCTTGACGATATCGTAGAAGTAACCGGTAGGACGATGGATGACATAGTCGATCCCACTCTTTTTCAGTTCTTCTTCCAACAGGTATTTTGCGTGCAGCATCGGCACATCCGGCGCCTTGTCTGCCTTGAGCACCGAGATATAAACAAACTTTTTAACACCCGCCCGTTTGGCTTCGTTGAGCAGGTTCAGGTTGCCCTGATAGTCGATATCATAATTTGTGATCTTGGCGTTGGTCGCCGTCAGACCAACTGTTGTGATCACGGCATCCGCTCCATCGCACAGCCCTTGCAGCGAAGCTGCATTGGTCACATCCAGCTTTTTATAGGTATAAGCGGACTTCTCCACTCCTTCTACTGCGCGGTCGATCATATCTGCGGCCACCACCTGATGACCCTGTGCCAGCAATGCTTTTAAGATCTCACTGCCCAGCTTACCGTAGGCACCTGCAAGAACAACTTTCATACCCGAAACGCCCCTTTCCTGTTTTACCGTTTTTTCTCTTTTGCACGCTTATCGTTGATGATGGCCATATGTTCTGCGGTCAGTTCCGTCACCCCGTTTTCCTTGGCCCATTCCACACAGCCCTTGAGCACTGTTGAAAGGAATACACGCGGCACACGCACCAGTGTGGCGCAGGCTTCGTCTGTAAAGTGCACATCCGGGTCGATACGGTCCGCTGCATAGCGCACCGATTCCACCGTTGTCGCCCGGACCTGCAGCAGCTCCGGGATGGGACGGCGATGCTTGGTGTACCAGAAGTTTTTGCTGTCGCGGTAGCCGTAGTCCACCGGAATATGGGGGAAGTCCTTGGCGCGCACGCCATTGACAATGGCATTATAATAACGCTCCTTCATCAGGATCTTATCCACCTTCAGAATAAAGGTAGCACCAAACTTGGAAGTGATTCCATTAAAATCGTGATAGGGCGGCTCGTAACCGTTCAGCTGGCCGGGCTTGCAGTCCTCGGCGTGATCCAGGCTGGATACCCATGTACACTCGATGACCTGAAATGCATCGGTCAGCACTTTGGGGAACTGCTCCTCCGGATGAGCTTCTGCCATCAGGCCTTCTTCCAGCTTAAAATTGCACTTGGGCATCTTTTCTTCCGGCGTATCGCCAGGCCAGCTGAGCTTGACAGCCTCTTTGAAATACTTACGCTCATCGGTGATAAAATTCAGCGCACATTTGCCGGTACGCAGGATGTTCTGCGCCGTATTGGAAGAATTGCGACAGTTCAGCAGCATCGCATAAAAATCCTTGCCTGCCACATAATAGGGCTGTACCAGGCTATAGGGGCCCAAGGTGGTCTTGCCGTCCTCGGTGAGGGTACTGATGATCACAGTCGGCATGGGAAAAAAGAGCGAGGTCTGGTAGAAGTTATCTACGATGCGAAGGTCCTTAAAGCTGCTCATAACGGTCTCTCCTGTTCGATCAATTTTTTCAAAGACGGATAAAATTCCTCAAATGTCCAGTTTTCCGCCGTGCCGGTCAACAGACATTCTGCAACCAGAGTCAAAGTAACGGGTGTCGCATCCCCTCCAAAGCGGTCCAGAAGCGGGCCGAGCACCGCCTGGATCTGTCCACGCAGCTGGAAATGCCGCTGTTCATAAGCTGTACTGCCCAGCGGCAGCGTGCTCTCGCGGAAAAACTTCCGGTAGCGGTCCGTAAATGTCAGGATCTGCGCATATACCGCCGCCATTCCCTGCTCTATGCTGGCGGCCTCCTGCGCCTGCTGGCGGGCCGTTTCCATCTGAGCCAGCCAGTCCTCCAACAGGACATTTGCTACCAGCATTTCTTTGGATGGAAAATAGTTGTACATCGTCCCCACAGCCGTTTGGCAGTTGCGGGCGATCTGGCGGATGTTCAACCCTTTATAGCCCACTTCCAGCAGCATCTTCCGGGTCTCATCCAACAGTGTTTGCCGCAGATTTTCGATGATCTTTGGCATCCGCAAATCACCTCCGCTTTATTTTATGAACTTGTTCATTAAAATCTTACACCGAAGCGCACCAGCTTGTCAAGCTTTTAACAAAAGAATCTCTGCCAAAATAATTTCCGTGTTTTTTAGCAAGTCGTACAAAGCGGCCAAATGGTCCCCTTTGCTTGTGCCATCCGGCAGCCTTTTCCGGGCAAACCCCTTGCGCTCTATCGCTGGTTTGCGTATAATGATAGATGTATTATTATGTCTAAGCCCTTTTCTGGGTCTTACATACCACGCCAAATTGCGTAAGGAGCGTACTTTTTATGAAACTCGGTATCGTAGGACTGCCCAACGTCGGCAAGTCCACTCTGTTCAACGCCATCACCTCCACCAAGAATGCGGAGGCGGCAAACTATCCCTTCTGCACCATCGAGCCCAACAGCGGCATCGTGGCAGTGCCGGACAAGCGGCTGGACAAGCTGGCAGAGATCTGGCAGACCAACAAAAAGACTCCCGCCATCGTGGAGTTTGTGGACATTGC
>CAYXQN010000123.1:0-5000 GCA_964466825.1 uncultured Faecalibacterium sp.
TGCCAGGAAGCTACGACGAGAGATTTTCATAAGTATAGTCCTCCTAAATTTTCTCTTTCGAACCGTCCGGTCTGCACAGGACCCGAAGACGTGTTCATCATCTGTCCATAGTTTAGCAACTTCTTAACTCCAAAACAAGACGATTCGAAAAAAGTCCTGTTTTTTGAAAAAAATTTAAGATTCTTATTGTGCATTTTGCCACAAGACTAAGATTCTTATCTGTGCACCTTAACGATTTTTGCCGTTGGAGAATTTTCCTTATCCAGATTTTCTCCGCATTTCCTCAGCAAACAGGTGCGGCACAGTCATCGTAAAACACCATACCGCACCCGTATCGGAGAAACAGACGTTTGCTTATTCAGTCATTATGCCGCTGTGATTCGCACAGTCTTTTTGACTGGGAGCACACCGTCATCCAAGGTCAGAACCATGCGATATGTTCCCTTTACCAACGGATATATACAAAAAGCTCGTTCTTGCGCAATATCTTGCACAAAAACGAGCTTTTACACATTATTTTCCTGCGTTAAAATCTTCGGATTCGTTCGATCAGATCATTCTGGTCTGCAAATCCTTCATACAAAGGCCGCACCGCCGCACGAAACTTTTCTTTTTCTTCAGCCGAAAGCTCCGTAATGCAGATCCCCTTGCTGCGTATATTCATCTCAGACATTTTTTCCTGTTCTGCCCAAAGAGCACGCTCATACACCGCACTCTCTCGCGCGCACATCCGGATGATCTCCGGGTAGGACGGGTCTGTCTGTGCCAGCTTTTCCATCACCGCTGCGCTGGCGATCTGTACTTCCGGCACACGGGTGTGCTCATCCTTCAAGAAATACGGTGCCACCTCATAGTGCCCCATTGCTTCATAGCTGGGCCAGTTGTTTTCTGCACCGTCGATCTCGGCATTATGCAGGGCCGCATACACTTTACTGTACGCCAGCTGCACCGGGTCTGCCCCTAAAGCTTTGATCAGGTCGCTCATCATGTCTGACTCCTGTACACGCAGGGTCAGTCCGTGCAGATCTTCCAGACAGCAGACCTTCTTTCGGGTATAAAAACTGCGCACACCCGCATCATACCACGATAATCCCACCAGATCCATCCGGTCCAGCACAGTCAGGAACTCATCACCAATACTGCCATCCAACACTCGCCACATCTGGTCTGCATTCTCGTAAAGATACGGCAGCTGCAGAACGCTCACCCCCGGCTCGTATTCTGCCAGCTGGCTGAGCGAAACACGGGAAAAATCGATGCCGCCAAACTGCATCTGCTCGATCACGCTCTGCTCCGCTCCCAATGCTGCACCACTGTACACCAGCACCCGTACCCTGCCTTGTGTACGCTGCTCCACCATCTGCGCAAAGTACAGTGCCGCCTGAGTCGTAGGATATTCTTCCGGCTGATTCTCCGCATAGCGCAGCAGCAGTTCCTCCTGCTGTTCACTGCTTGCAGCGGTCCTGGCGCAGCCGACTGCCGCTGTCAGCGGTGCTGCCGCCAGCACGGACAAAAGCTGCCGCCGGGTCATGGATTTTCCTCCCGTTCCTGTTTTGCGGATTCTTTTCGGAACTGTGTCGGGGTCATTCCGGTACGCTTTTTGAACGCCCGGGCAAAATAACTGGAATCTTCGTAGCCCACCATCGATGCCACTTCTGCTGCCGAACGGAAAGGATCCTTCAGCAGCTGCTTCGCCGCATTGATGCGCAGCTCGGTCAAACAATCCAGAAAATTCATCTTCTGATACTTTTTGAACTGTGCCGACAGGTATGCCGGGCTGATGTGCAGGATCTCACTCACACTGTCCAGCGAAAGGTCAAACATATAGTTATCTTCCATGTACTTGCGCACATGAGACATTACCAGGGCATTGCGGTCGTTTTCACCTTCTGTTGTTTCCATCTCGTCTTCATTTTCCGGTTCCACGTCAGGAGTCTCTGCTGCCAGAGAAGCCAGCTTTCTGCCCGCCTCGATCTGCCGGATTGCCCTGCGGATCGCCGCTTCCACCTCATCCGGGTCCACCGGTTTGAGCAGATAATCACAAGCCCCCAGATGCACCGCCTCATGCGCATACTGAAACAGGCTATATGCGGTTATAAAGATCACCTTACAGTCCGGCCGCTGTTCCAGCACAGCACGCGCAGCATCCAGGCCATTCATCCCCGGCATTTCAATATCCATCAGGATCAGATCCGCCTCCCAAAGGATCGCTGTGTCCGCAGCCTTACGGCCGTTCTCTGCTTTTTCCAGGGTAACTTCATGTTCAAAGCGGCGCATTACGATGTCTGCCAGAGCTTCCCGCTCCAGCATCTCGTCATCTGCGATCAATAAGCGAATCATTCTTCAAACTCCTCCTCATTTTCTACAAGCGGAAGATACATCGTAACCGCCGTACCACGCCCCGCACGGGACCGGACTACTATACGGCAGTTCTTATCCAACAGCTTCAAACGGGCTGCAACATTGTGGATACCAATATGTTCCCATCGCTCCCCTGGATGATCCAAAGCCGTACGCAGTTCCTCCAGTTGCTGCGGTGCAACCCCCATACCGTTGTCCACGACCCGTATGCACAGCAGTCCTTTTTCCCGCAGCGGATTGATGTGGATCCTCACCACACCGCCCTCCTCTTTGGGGCAGATCCCGTGCTTAAAGGCATTTTCCACAATAGGCTGCAGGATAAAGGACGGCACCATGGTCTCTGTCAGATCCAACGAATCCGATATCTTCCACTGCATCCGGACTCTCTCGCCAAACCGCACATGATAGATGGAATAATACTCATCCACAATCCGAACCTCGCGGGACAACGGCACCTGCTCGTCGTTGCTCATCAGGCTGTAACGCAGCAGGTGGGACAACGCCATGATCAATGCCTGCGTGCGGTATGCCTTTTCGCTGCCAGCCGTCTGATTGATCACATTCAGTGTATTAAACAGAAAATGCGGGTCGATCTGGCTGCGCAGCTGCTGCAGCCGGCTGCGTTCCATACGGTTCTGCAGCTCCAGGGCCTGCGTCTTCTGGCGATGCAATTCCCGTTCGATCTCGTTTTTCTCCCGCAGAGTATTCATCTGCTGTGCCATCGAGTGCTTCATACGGTTGAACGCCTCTGCCAGTTCCCGAATCTCCGACTGGCCTTGCAGCGGAATATCCGGGGTGTCAAAATCGCTCTGTCCGATCGCACGTGCTGCTCCTACCATCTGCTGGATGGGGGTCAATAGCCGCATGATGATCAATCCGGTCAGACATCCCAGCAGAACGCAAAGGCCCACCACCACGGTCTGCAGCATTGCGATCTTATCACTCAGGGTCGAAATATTGGTATAGCTTTCCTGCGCATCCAGGATCGCTGTCTCCAGCAGCTGCAAGGTGTACTGGCTCAGGTAATTGCTGCATACCGTCACCTTACTGTAGTAAAGCTGAGACGCCTCCGCATCCTGATTCTCGTATAAAAAGCCCTTTAATTCTTCCAACAATTCCGTATAGGTCTGGTAGGTCGTTTCTACAGCATGGCACAGTACCCACTGCTCATCGCTGACTGTATCCAGCTCATTCAGCCCCGAACGGATGCGCCAGAGCCACGCATTGCTGGTAGACTGCGCTGTTCCCAACCGAAGAAGCATCTCCTCCGAATCACCGTTTTCCCATCGGTAAGCTTCCAGAATCGCAATGGAATTTTCCAGACCGCCCTGAAACCGGCTGATCGAATGGAAACTTCCCATCTGATCATCCAGCACTTTCTGCACCGCAGTGCTCTGGTATCCATTGAGCATGATCTGCATCCCTAATGCAGCAAAAAACAAAGCCAGGCACAGGCCCATCTTTTCCTTCAGCGTAATGTGCCGGACCCATTGCGGTTTTTTCAGAGCCGTTCCCCCCTTTCCGTTTCAATTATTCTATTTTAACATGGTCGTATCATCTTTTGCAAGATTTATACTTGCTTGTGGAACAGAAATGTGGTACTATGCCCAAAAAGGAGGCGACTATATGTCCCAAAAAATCGCTGTTTCTGTTCAGATGGACGCAAAAACTTTCCGTGATTCTGTTCTGTTCGATCTGTTCCATCATCGGAAACGTTGGAGATCTCCGTTGCTCTTCACCTGCATCCTGCTGGCAAGCTCTGGCATCTGCATGACCCAGATCGGCAAACGCGACGGCGCCGGCCTGTTGACCGCTGTTCTGGCTATCGTTGCACTGGGCATTCCTGCTGTTTACTTCGGCGTCTTCTTCCACGATTTGTCCAAACAGATCAAAAAGATGAACCTGCCCCGTCCCTTTTACCGCCTGGAAGTGGACAACACTACGCTCCGGGTATGGATGGCTGGTCAACAGGATAAGGCGCAGCCCACTGTTCAATACAAGCTGGACCAGCTGCACTGCGTTTATCGCACCGAAAATGCTCTGCACATTTATGTTCAGCCCACACAAGCGTATCTTCTGAACGAAAGCATTGAAACATTCTGGAAGATCCTGTCTGCCACGCTCCCTGCTGAAAAACTGCATGACTGCCGCAGCAAAAAAGCGTAAGCACTCCCTCCCTCTCCATCCGGAGAGGGATTTTTTTTGCATAAAAAAATCCCACGCTGCGGCAAAGCAAAACGCAGCATGGGAATGGAGATGGTTTATGAAATTGTGCTCAAGCGAGGCTTAGCGAGCAGAGGTGTACTTGTGCAGAGTCTTGCGCACAGCGCCGACACCAGCAAACAGCTCCTTAGCCATACCCTCGATCTTTTCGCCCAGGCCAACTGCATACAGGTCCACACCGAACACATCGGTACGGCTGTACAGCTGCTTCAGGCAAGAGAAGTCCTGCTCGCCCTCACGGACCTCCAGCGGAGCAACGATCGCCTGCAGCTCAGCCAGCAGCGGATCGGGAGAGATCTCAAATGCTTCGCCGTTGTCTGCAATACCCTTCAGGTAGCGGGCATAGCCTGCCAGCACCAGGGGGATCAGCACCAGGTTGGACTTATCCAGGCCACGAGCGTCGTAAGCCTTGATGG
>CAYXQN010000124.1:0-4890 GCA_964466825.1 uncultured Faecalibacterium sp.
GCGCCACCTTGCCAAGGTGGAGGTAGCGAGTTCGAGCCTCGTCGGCCGCTCCATTTGGAGCAGCAAAAGTTGCTCCAGTTATGGTGACGTGGCCAAGTGGTAAGGCAAGGGTCTGCAAAACCCTCATCCACCAGTTCAAATCTGGTCGTCACCTCCAGAAAAAACCTCTGTCGAAAGACAGAGGTTTTTTGTTTTCCCTAAAAGCTGATCCCCTGCAGGGTCTGTTTGCATCGTCTGCCTCCTGCTCCCCTCGTTTTCTTGCAAGCACCCGTTCTCCGTGCTACAATGAAGACAACACGATCGAAAGGAGTGGCTTTTCCATGCCGGTCGAACCCCGGACCACACTGACTCCCGACACGCCGGTACGGTACCTGAAAGGAGTCGGCCCCAAAACAGCTGAAAAGTTTGAAAAGCTTGGCATTGTTACCCTCAGTGACCTTTTGTGCCACTATCCCCGCCGGTATGTGGACTTCAGCCATCCATACACCATTGCACAGGCACCGCTGGATACCGAATGTGTGATCAAGGCAGAAGTGTTTGCCAAACCGGGCGGGCGCATCCTGCCGGGCGGGCGGCGGATGGAACGCATCACCGCCGGGGACGACGTCTCCAGTCTGGAGATCACCTGGTTCAACAATCCCTATGCAGCCAAAAAACTGGAGCTTGGGCAGGAGTATTATTTTCAGGGCATCGTCAGCGGCGGAATGCTCCGCCGTCAGATGGTCAACCCGCAGGTACGCACCGCCGAGCAGATCGGATCGGTCCCCTTTGAGGCCATCTACCCTCAGACCGAGGGGCTTTCCAGCAGCGCCATTGCCAAATGTGTGCGCCAGCTGCTGCCCCACGCCGAGCTTTTGCCCGAGCCGCTCCCCCCTGATATGCTGCACCGATACCGGCTGCCTTCCAAGGCGGAAGCAGTACGGGCCATCCACGCCCCTGCCACGCAGGAGGAGGCCTACGCTGCACGGCGGCGGCTCATTTACGAAGAACTGCTGATCCTGCAGCTGGGCATCGGGCGGATGAAGCACCGGGGCGCTGCGGCGGCAGGCGCGCCCATGCAGCGGCTGGACCCGGCTCCTTTTTGGGCAAGCCTGCCCTTCTCCCCTACCGGCGCACAGCGGCGGGCCGTGAGCGAGATCCTGGACGATATGGCTGGCGAGTCTGCCATGAACCGTCTGCTGCAGGGCGACGTGGGCAGCGGCAAAACACTGGTGGCTGCCGCTGCCATCTGGGCGTGTATCCGCTCCGGATATCAGGCAGCGCTGCTGGCCCCCACCGAGATCCTTGCTGCGCAGCACGCCGAGGGGTTGAACCGTTTGCTCTCCCCCTTCGGGATGCGGGTAGCTCTGCTGACCGGCGGTATGAAGGCTGCCGCCCGCCGCACCACCCTTGCCGCCATCCGCAACGATGAGGCCGACCTTGTGGTGGGCACCCACGCCATTCTGACTGATGGAGTGGAGTTTGCACGGCTCGGGCTTGCTGTCATTGACGAGCAGCATCGCTTTGGGGTGCGCCAGCGGGGCGCTTTGCTGGAAAAAGCCGCCGACCCGCACCTGCTGGTCATGAGCGCCACCCCCATCCCCCGCACCCTTGGTCTGCTGATCTATGGCGATCTGGACATCTCTGTCCTGGATGAGCTTCCTCCCGGGCGGACCCCCATCAAGACCCGCTGCATTCCCGAAACGAAGCGGCAGGACCTGTATCGTTTTCTGGACAGCGAGATCAGCAAAGGGCGGCAGGTATATCTGGTCTGCCCTGCCATCGAGGACACCCCGGACGGCGGGCTGAATGCGGTAAAGACCTATTATGAGGACACAGCCAAGGCGCTTTTGCCCGACCGCCGGGTAGGATTGATGCACGGCAAGCTCAAGCCCAAAGAAAAGGCTGCTGTAATGGAGGACTTTAAGGCCGGGCGGCTGGATGCTCTGGTATCCACCACCGTCATTGAGGTGGGCGTGGATGTGCCCAACGCCAGCGTGATGGTGATCGAAAACGCCGAGCGCTATGGCTTGAGCGCCCTGCACCAGCTGCGCGGCCGGGTTGGCCGCGGCGCTGCTGAAAGCTGGTGCTTTCTTCTCAGCAGCAACACCAGCGAAAAAGTACAGCACCGGCTGCACTTTTTGTGCACCACTACCGACGGCTTTGCGGTTGCTCAGTACGATCTGGAGACCCGTGGCCCCGGCGATTTCTTCGGCAGCCGCCAGCACGGCCTGCCTGCTTTGCAGATCGCCGACCTGATGAAGGATACCCGCACCCTCAACGCTGCCCAGAGCGAAGCCGCCGCCCTGCTGGCCGCCGACCCCTTGCTGGAACAGCCGGAACACGCCCAGCTGGCCCGGTTGGTGGAACAGATGTTTGAAGATGCCGGTGCCATGAACTAAAAAAGTGCTCCCGTCCGGACCGATTACTGTCCGACAGGAGCACTTTTCTCTTTTTTACAGAACCGGAGCCGGCTTAGTCTTTTTTGTCAGCAGTTGCTGCAAAGAAGTTGGCCAGGATCGCACCGGAGATGTTGTGCCACACCGAGAACACTGCACCCGGGATGGTAGCCAGCGGGTACTGTGCAAAGTGGGTGGCTGCCAGGCTGGTAGCCAGGCCGGAGTTCTGCATACCGACCTCGATGGAGATCGCACGGCACTTGGTATTGTCCAGCTTGAGCACCTTACCCACAGCGTAACCGGTGGCATAGCCCAGCAGGTTATGCAGGACGCAAACGGCGATGATCAGCAGGCCGGAGGTCATGATCTTGGCAGAGTTTGCAGACACGACAGCTGCAACGATCATAACGATCGCCGTGGTGGAGATCAGCGGCAGAACCTTGACTGCCTGCTGGGTGAACTTGCCAAAGAAGTGGTTGACCACAAAGCCAAGGGCGATGGGCACCATGACCACCTTGACGATGGACAGGAACATACTCATCACATTCACATCCACACGCTCGCCGGCATACAGCAGGGTCAGCATCGGCGTGAGGAAAGGAGCCAGAATGGTGGAAACTGCGGTCATACCAACCGACAGGGCAACGTCACCCTTGGAGAGGAAGGTCATCACGTTGGAGGAGGTGCCGCCCGGGCAGGTACCCACCAGGATAACACCGATGGCCAGCTCTGCCGGCAGATTGAATACCTTGGTCAGCAAATAGGCCAGAAAAGGCATGAGGGTAAACTGTGCGATACAGCCGATGATGACATCCTTCGGACGGCTGAACACCACCTTAAAGTCATCCGGCTTCAGGGTCAGGCCCATGCCGAACATCACAATGCCCAGCAGGGTGTTGACATAGCTGGTCTTGATAAAGCTGACCGATTCCGGCACGAACAGAGCCAGCGCTGCCACAGCGATCACGATAAACGCCATATACTTGCCTACGAAATCGCTGATCTTTTCCAGAGTTTTCATTTTGAACATCCTTTCGTGAAATAGTGGAAAATCTGCCGGAGCGTCTGCCCGGCTCGGACAAAATGAAACATCCGGAAATGGCAACTGCCGCCTGTGAAAAAACGCCTCTGTCCCTCCAAAACGTAAGAGACAAAGGCGCATTTGCTTCCTCTGCGGTACCACTCTTATTGCCAGCCCCTGATCTGGGCCAGCCGCTCTGTGTGCATCCAACAATGCACGGCTTTTGATAACGGAAGCCTGCCGTCCGGGCTTACACAGGGCACACAGCCCGTTCAGCCCAAAAGCTCGGAGAGGATCTCCCTGCAGGGTCCTGCGCTGCCTTGCACCTGCCGGCAGCTCTCTGCACCATTCTCCCTGCGGAATTTGTTCTCGTCATAGCCGAATATTTCATGCCCAAAGTATACCGCCGCTCCCGCAGGGTGTCAAACTCTGTTTTTTCACCCTGCTTTCACAATAAAACAATATATTTCATCTTTCATTCAAACTTTCTTCACAAGAAGTGTTTGAACGGACAGAACTGGCCGTCTAAAGGAGTATAAGACATTATTACTACTTATATTTTTGTCCGTTTAACGCTTTTTCGGCGTTGCATCGTCCAAAAGTTTAAACAGCCAATTCTGGCCGTTTGTCGGATAAAGTGCGTTTCCTCCACTTTTTCTGAAAAAGGCCTTTGAACGGCCAGAATATAAATGTATCATAGAGAGTTCTGGCCGTTTCAGGCCATCACAGAAAAAAGCTCCCCGGGCAGGAGGAGCTTTTGCTTATAAGCTTTGCATGAATGCGATATCCTGCGCCGCACAGGGCAGGATCAGTTCCTCCCGCAGCAGGGGATGTTCCTGCGTTTTACCGTTCATTTGGGCAGTATGCTGTAATTTTTTTGTTAATTTTGGTCATTTTGATAAAAACGCAGAGCAGAGCCAAATCCTGCCTTGACGCAAATCCAAAAGTATGATATTTTAACTATGCTAAATACAAAAAACGTGAGCAGCGTTGTTGGATTGTTACCGTTTGGCGGGCTAGACCAACTCTGCACAGCATAAGCCGAGAGCGTAATACTCCATCGGCGTTGTTTGCTGTACAGATGTGGTCTTTTTTTGTTGCCTTTTTTCAGAACGAGGAGAATTGCGGACATGGAATACACCGTCAAAAAAGCGATCAATAACAATATCCTGCGGGTGGTAGACCCCACCGGCTGCGAGCTCATCATCACCGGCCGGGGGCTTGGCTTTGGGGTAAAACCCGGGCACAAGGTAGACGCCGCCGCTGTGGAGCGCAGCTACCGCATGACCAGCCCCGCCGTGCAGCAGAAGCTGGTCGAGCTGCTGGAGCAGATCCCCTACGAGCATCTGCTGCTGACCGACGAGCTGGTGGAAAAGATCCGCTGCCGGTTGAACTACCCGCTCAACGAAGGCCTGCTCATCACACTGGCAGACCATATCAGCTTTGCCATCAAGCGCAGCGAGCAGGGGGTACGGTTCACCAACCCGCTGA
>CAYXQN010000125.1:0-4846 GCA_964466825.1 uncultured Faecalibacterium sp.
AAAAGAGAAGGCGTGCCGCCTTTTTGTTAAAATTTCACTCAAACACTTTAAAACGATAAAGCGAAATGCTATACTATGGGTATGCTTGCAGCGGATAGAGCTGCATGAGGAGGTTTTCGGGATCATGACGCAGTTACTCATTCGTCTGTTTGTAAAAGATGCAGACCATCCGCAAGAGCCGGAAGTACGGCAGGCCTATGGCAGTCTGGCGGGTATCGTTGGTATGGTCTGCAATGTGCTGTTGTGTCTGGGCAAGCTGACGGTGGGTACGCTGTTTGGCTCCATTGCCATCACAGCGGATGCGATCAATAACCTGTCGGACGCATCGTCCAATATCGTCAGTCTGCTGGGCTTTAAGCTGGCATCCAAGGCGCCGGATGCAGAGCATCCTTACGGCCATGGCCGGTTTGAATATCTGGCAGGCCTGGTAGTCAGTGTGACCATCCTTGGCATTGGCCTTTCGCTGCTGAAGGAGTCGGTGGTCAAGGTGCTGCATCCAACGGCAGTCGTGTTCAGCTGGCTGACCGTCTGTGTGCTGGTCGCATCGATTCTGGTCAAACTCTGGATGAGCCGGTTCAGCCGTATCGTGGGCGAACGTATTCGCTCAGATACTTTGATCGCCACAGCTGCCGACAGCCGTAACGATGTGCTGAGCACCGGCGTGGTGCTGCTGTCGACCGTGCTCTGCCATCTGACCGGCTGGGATCGGTTGGACGGCCTGATGGGCATTGGTGTAGCGGTGTTTATCCTGATCTCGGGCTGGGGTCTGGTGAACGACACTCTTAGCCCGCTGCTGGGCAAAAGCCCGGACCCGGAACTGGTAGAACATATTGAGCGTACGGTCATGAGCTACCCGGGAGTATTGGGAGTACATGACCTGATGGTGCACGACTACGGTCCGGGCCATCAATTCGCCTCCCTTCATGTGGAGATGCCGGCGGAATCAGATCCGCTGGACTCGCATGATTTGATTGATAACATCGAGCGTGATTTTTTGCAGAAAGATCATCTTCTGGTCACCATCCACTATGACCCCATCGTGACCTCGGATGCAGCTGTGGGCGTACTGCGCAGCCGCCTGAGCGAATATCTGCGTCAGAACGACCCGCAGCTGTCCATCCATGATCTGCGCATCGTGCCCGGCAAAACACATATCAATGTGCTGTTTGATCTGGTGATCCCGGCGGGATATGCGGGCGATACAGCAGTGCTGCTTGGGCAGGTCAAGGCGTTTGTCCGGCAGCAGGACGAAAAATACAACTGCATCATCAAGATAGAGCAGAGCTACGCTTCGGCGCACAATTAAAAATCGGAGAACCGGAAGTTTTGAAAAAGACTGAAGGGCGTTGCCAAAGCCTGCCCCCCATCCGGGGGCAAGAGGGAAAAGGATCGGAAAGGGAAAGTGTTATGTTGAACGAGACTTATCGTGCGATGCTCGGCAACAAGAGCGTCATCCGGGAAACTTTTATGTACGGCAAACAGCGTGCTGCCCAGATCGGGTATGAGAATGTGTTCGATTACTCGCTGGGCAACCCCAGTGTACCCTGCCCGCCCCAGTTCACACAGGCAATGCAGACTCTGCTGGAGCAGGAAGAACCGGTGGCACTGCACGGCTACTGCCCCAGTCAGGGCGATCCGACCTTCCGTACGCAGGTGGCAGAACACCTGCAAAAGACCTTTGATCTGCCCTATGAGCAGAAACATATCTTCCCCACGACGGGTGCGGCGGGTGCGATCGCTCACGCCATCCGTGCGGTGACCGAGCCGGGTGACGAGGTGCTGACCTTTGCGCCCTACTTCCCGGAGTATGGCCCTTATGTGGCAGGCACCGGCGCTCAGCTCAAGGTGGTTCCGCCGCAGGCTCCGGCGTTCCAGCCGAATCTTGAAGCCTTTGCGCAGATGATCGGGAAAAAAACCACCTGTGTACTCATCAATACGCCGAACAATCCCACCGGCGTGGTCTACTCTGCCGAAACGCTGACCGGTATGGCGCAGATCCTGACCGAAAAGAGCAAAGAGTTTGGGCATACGATTTTCCTTGTCAGCGATGAACCCTACCGGGATATCGTATTTGACGGAAAAACCGTACCCTACCCGGCGGCGTTCTACCCCCACACGCTGACCTGTTTCTCCTATTCCAAGAGCCTGAGCCTGCCGGGCGAGCGTCTGGGCTATGTGGCGGTGCGCCCCGGCTGTGAGGGGGAGGAAGTCCTGGTGGATATGATGTCCCAGATCTCCCGCTTTACCGGGCATAATTGTCCGCCCAGCATCATCCAGCGTGCAGTGGGAATGTGTCAGGGGGTGACCAGTGAGCTTTCGGTCTACGAGACGAATATGAACCTTTTGTACGACAAGCTCACAGAGCTTGGGTTTGAGGTGGAGCGTCCCGGCGGGACCTTCTATATCTTCCCCAAGGCGCTGGAAGAGGATGCAAATGCCTTCTGCATGAAAGCGCGGGAATTTGACCTGCTGCTGGTACCCAGTGACAGCTTTGGCGTAAAGGGCTATGTGCGCCTTGCTTATTGTATCGAAACAGAAAAGGTGCGCCGCAGTTTGTTTGCCCTGGAAAAACTGGCTGCGGCCTACCGCAAATAATGCCGGACCCGTCTGCTGCGCATCTGGCAGTGCGCAGCGGACGATGAAAATACAAACGATACTTGAGAGGAAAGGGAACCTTGCTATGGAAAAGATCAAGATGACAACTCCGCTGGTAGAGATGGACGGCGATGAGATGACCCGCATCCTGTGGAAAATGATCAAGGATGAGCTGATCCTGCCGTTTATGGATCTCAAGACCGAGTATTACGACCTGGGCCTGCCCAACCGTGACGCCACCGGGGATAAGGTGACGATGGATGCCGCTCTTGCAAACAAGAAGTACGGTGTTTCGGTCAAGTGCGCCACCATCACCCCCAATGCCCAGCGTGTGGAGGAGTACCAGCTGCACGAAATGTGGAAAAGCCCCAATGGCACCATCCGTGCCGTGCTGGATGGCACTGTGTTCCGTGCGCCTATTATGATCGACAGCATCAAGCCGGTCGTCAAGAATTGGAAAAAGCCTATTACGATCGCACGCCACGCTTATGGTGATGTGTATAAGTGCACCGAGTTCCGCATCCCCGGCGAGGGCAAGGCAGAGCTTGTGTTTACCGGTGCAGACGGCACCGAGCAGCGTGCTACGGTATTCGATTTTGAGGGTGCAGGCATCCTGCAGGGGCAGTACAACAAGGACGATTCCATCCGCAGTTTTGCCCGCAGCTGTTTCAACTATGCGTTGGACGTCAAGCAGGATCTCTGGTTCGGCGCAAAGGACACCATCTCCAAAAAGTACGATCACACCTTCAAGGATATCTTCCAGGAGATCTATGATGCCGAATATAAGGCAAAATTCGAGGCCGCAGGTATTACCTATTTCTACAGCCTGATCGACGATATCGTTGCCCGTGTCATCCGCAGCGAGGGCGGCTTTGTCTGGGCCTGCAAGAACTACGATGGCGATGTGATGAGCGATATGGTTTCTACGGCATTTGGTTCGCTGGCGATGATGACCAGTGTGCTGGTCAGCCCGGATGGAAAATACGAGTATGAGGCGGCGCACGGCACCGTGACCCGTCATTACTATAAGTACCTCAAGGGTGAAAAGACCTCCACCAACCCCATGGCGACCATCTTTGCATGGTCCGGTGCATTGAAAAAGCGTGGAGAGATGGATCAGCTGCCGGAGCTGATCAAGTATGCAGATGCGTTGGAGGCTGCCAGCCTGCAGACCTTGAACGAGGGCGTGATGACGAAAGACCTGTGTGCACTGGCAGAAGGCATTGTTCCTACAACTGTGGACAGCGAGGGCTTTATCAAGGCGATCCGTACCCGTCTGGAAGCGAAGCTGGCAGGTTGACGCTTGTTATAGAATATAAAGAAAGCCGCTGCAATGCAGCGGCTTTCTTTATGCAAGAGCATCCAATACGTCATTCAGGATATCAAGGGGGATCTGCCCCGGGGCACTGGCTTTGCCGGGATTGGCAAATGTCATGGCTGAACCAAAGGTCTCGCCACACAAACGGCTCACAGCACCAAGCTTACCCATGCTCATTGTGATGACAGGTGTTTCGGGATGCCGGTCGGTCATTTCTGCAGTGGCGGAAAGCAGTTCCAGCACATCTGCACGGCTTTGCGGCATGACAGCCAGTTTGGGGAGGTCGGCGCCGGCAGCCTGCATCTGTACCATGCGCTCCACCAGAACAGAGCGGGGCGGCGTTTTGCTAAAATCATGACTGGAGCAGATCACGGCAAGATTGGCAGAGTGTGCCTGCTCGATCAGGCGGGGCAGCTCGCCTCCGGCAGAGAAGAACTCAATATCGATCAGGTCGGCGCATCCGCTGGCAAAGACCCGATGCAGAAAGGCAGCATATTCAGCAAGGCTTACTTCCCGTTCGCCGCCCTCAGCCTTGGTACGGAAGGTGACTAAGAGCAGTTTATCTCCTATTACAGTGCGCAACTCATGCAGACAGTGTGTAAGTGCGTGAGGATCATTTGCGTAATCGAACCAATCGGCACGCCATTCAACACAATCGGCCTGTAATGTGGAAAATAGGGCGCCCTTCTCCAAAATAGCAGATTCAGTATGTTCTACGATGGGGAGAATGACCGTTGGGCGGCCTTCGCCGATATGGCGGCCTCGAATGGTAACACACGGCATGACAAGCACTCCTTATATAAATAGAATCATCGTTTTCATGATACGGTGACAAAAAGAGATTGTCAATAGATGCTGGACTGAAGCGTTTTCAAGTGACTTCATAATAACTTGAAAAAAGATGCAAAAAAGTGTTGACATCCCGCCCGGGGT
>CAYXQN010000126.1:0-4588 GCA_964466825.1 uncultured Faecalibacterium sp.
GCCCAGCGGTCATCCTGCACCAGCCCGTATTCCCTGCCGATGGGGGTCAGGCGGGTATCGGCGTTATCCTGACGCAGGGTCAGGCGGTATTCGCTGCGGCTGGTCATCATCCGGTAAGGGTCCATCACACCCTTGGTCACAAGGTCATCGACCAGCGTGCCAAGGTAGCTCGTATGGCGGGGCAGCACGAGCTGTTCTTTGCCCAGTGCATTGCGGGCCGCATTCAGACCTGCCAGCAAGCCCTGTGCTGCAGCTTCCTCGTAGCCAGAGGTTCCATTGAACTGACCCGCACCATACAGTCCCCGCACCACCTTGCTTTCCAGGGTAGGCTCCAGACTGGTGGGGTCCACACAATCGTATTCGATGGCGTAAGCCGGGCGCAGGATCTCGATATTTTCAAAGCCCTTGATGCTGCGGTAGAAAGCGTTCTGCACATCTTCCGGCAGACTGCTGGAGGCACCCTGAAGATACATCTCCTCTGTGTTCTCGCCGCACGGCTCTACAAATAACGGGTGGCGGTCCTTACCCGCAAAACGCACCACCTTATCCTCGATAGAGGGGCAGTAACGGGGGCCAACACCCTCGATCATACCGCCATAAAGCGGGCTGCGCTGGATGTTATCCAGAATGATCTTGTGAGTATCGGGGTTGGTGTAGGCGATCCAGCACTCCACCTTGTTGTGCATTGGCTCGTCGGTCAAAAAACTGAACGGCTGAAGTTCATTGTCCGGGTCACCGGGCTGACATTCCAGCTTGGAAAAATCAATGCTGCGGCGATGCACCCGGGCGGGGGTGCCGGTTTTGAATCGGCGCAGCGGCAGCCCGGCTTCCTTCAGGCTTTCGGTCAGGGCGTTGGCGGCGTGCATCCCGTCCGGGCCGGACGCAAACCACGCATCACCCACAAAGATCTTGCCGCCAAGGTTCGTTCCAGTGGCAAGCACCACGCATTTGGCACGGTACACTCCATTGAGCTGGGTGATGACCCCTGCTACCCTGCCGTTTTCCACCTGCAAAGCAACGATCTCTGCCTGATGGATGGCAAGCCCCGGGGTCAGCTCCAAAGCGTGCTTCATGTACTCATGATAGCGTTTACGGTCGGTCTGTACCCGCAGCGCATGGACAGCGGGGCCTTTGCCCTTGTTCAGCATCCGGCTTTGCAGATAGGTCGCATCCGCTGCCAGGCCCATCAGGCCGCCCAGCGCATCCACTTCGCGCACCAGCGTTCCCTTTGCAGTGCCGCCAATGCTCGGATTACAGGGCATATTGCCAATGGAATCCAGACTCATGGTAAAAATCGCTGTTTTTGCCCCCAGCATTGCAGCCGCATGGGCAGCTTCAATGCCGGCATGTCCGGCACCGATGACGATAACATCATACTCTCCCAAATGATTCATATAGGTTCCTCTAAAAATGGTTCTTCTCACTTTCCCACACAGAATCGCTCAAAGACCTGCTCAATGACCGCTTCCGAAGCGTTTTCTCCGGTCAGTTCACACAATGCATCCAGCGCATCATCCACGCAGACCGACACTGCATCCAAACCAAAACCTCCGTTGGCTGCTTCAAGCGCACCGGCAGCGGCATCTCTTGCCCGCAGCGCAGCCGACAGCTGGCGCTGTCCAGACAAGCTGGCGGCGTGGGGGTCGATCTGGCTGGTGCCCAGCAGCCGAGCCACCGCAGCCGCGATCACCTTACGGCTCCCTTCTTCCTGACAGCAAACCGGCAGCAGCATAGCGAAATATGGTGCGATCAGCTCTGCATCAAACAGGGTCGGCTTATCCTCTTTGTTGACCAGCGCAATGGCCGGCCGACCGGCACAGCGCTGCGCCAGCGCCAGATCTTCTTTTGTCGGCGGCTCGGAACCGTCGAACACCGCCAGAATAAGGCCGGCTTCTTCAAGCTTCTTCCAGCTGCGGCGAATCCCCTCTGCCTCGATCGCATCATCGGTTTCCCGCAGACCTGCCGTGTCAAACAGATTCAGCCGGACATCTCCCAGCTGTACCGCCTGCTCTACCACATCACGGGTAGTACCTGCCACCGGAGTCACAATGGCACGGTCAAAGCCTGCCAGCAGGTTCAGCAGGGTGGATTTGCCCGCATTGGGCCGCCCCAGAATCGCGCAGTCTACTCCCTCCCGCAGGATGGTATCGGCACTGTAATTTTGAATCAGGGTGTCCAGTTCCCCTTTTACACCGCCCAAGACCGCACGCAAATGCCCATCTTCCAGCTCCGGCACATCTTCTTCCGGAAAATCCACCCATGCTGCGAGATGCGCCTGCAAAGCGGTCAGCTCGTCCTTTTGTGCGTTGATCTTTTTTGCCAGCGCACCCGAAAGTGCCGAGTTTGCCAATGCAGCGCCCTGCCGTCCATCGGCCGAGATCAGATCCATGACTGCCTCTGCCTGGGTCAGCCCCATCTTTCCGTTCAGAAACGCACGGCGGGTATATTCGCCGGGGGCGGCAGGCTGTGCACCTGCCGCAAGGCAGCTCTCCACCAGACGGCGGGCCACTGCATTGCCCCCATGGCAGGATAACTCCACAACATCCTCACCGGTATAACTGTGCGGTGCGCGGAAAAACAACGCGACGCCCTCATCAAAGAGCTCTCCGCCCTCTACAAAAGCGCCGAACATTGCCGTATATCCCTTTGCCTGCTGCACTTTTTTATTTGGATTTGCCGGACGGAACACCTGTTCCGCCACTGCATAGCTCTCTGCACCAGACAGGCGTACAACAGCAATACCGCCTGCACCAGGTGCAGTGGCGATCGCAGCAATGGTCGTTCCCTGCATAACTCAGATCCTTTCCGCATCTGCACAACTCAAATTACGATAATAGTCCTGTTTTTCCGTATACATCCGTTTTTCTGCCAGTTTGATCAGGCTGTCCATATCCAGCTCCCGGACGCTTTGCCAGGCCACACCCACCGAATAAATACAGCTCAGCGAGACCGAACAGCGTTCTTTCCATTGATCGCGGCCTTTCTCGTAAGCATTGCGGTTCTGCATCCCGGTCAGAAGGTCATAGATCAGCCAGAACTGAAAAACACCCCTCCGGTTTTTGAAGGTGCGTTCCACCGCCAGAAGGATGGACGATATCAGCAGCACAAGATGGTATGCCCCTTGGTTATGAGCCAGATCCGGCATTTCGTCGGAAAGACAATGCATTACAAAAAGAAAAACAATGCTGACCAGCAAAAAAACTAAACAGACGCTTGCGATTATCTTCATCGATATACGCTTTACAAGATTTGAAGTCTTCCCGCTCCAGCCCAGCGTAAAGCAGGATATTTGCGATCCTGTTCATTGTACGTTTTCCTTTCACCGGGCAAATCGTTTCAGTGTGCAAAGCGGGTCAAAAAAGGTAAGACTTCCACTTATACATTTTCCATTGTACCACGCTTTTTATAAAAAATAAATCCCTCTCCGTGTTTTTAACATTCTTTCCTTCTGATGTGGAAAATCCCATCCCGTTTCAAAGTCTTTCTCCCGCTCTTTCTCTTAAACAAACTGTGGCTGCCGCCTCAAAGGCAGCAGCCACAGTTGTTCTTAAAATTTACAGCTCGATCTTGCCAAAGCTCAGGTCTGCAAAGTCATCCACACGCTCGGTGCGCTTGGGTGCCACCGGAGCAGCATTCTCTGCATCACGGGGAGCATAGGTACGCTCCGGCACACTGGAGGGACGAGGACCACGGCCTGCACCAGAACGACCGCCACGGTAACCGCCGCTGCGGCCGCCGTTTTCGGAACGATTGCCGCCGCGATAGCCGCCATTGCGGTTGCCGGAAGGACGACGGCCATTGCCGCTGCGGCCGCCACGGGGACGGCGCTCGCTGTAGGTATTCTCCGTCTGTGCATTGGGATCGGTGGAGTAAATGACCACACGGCGGTCACGGCCCTCTCCCTTGCTCTCGCTGCGCACGCCTTCCATCTTGCTGATAGCAGAGTGGATGATACGGCGCTCGTAGGGATTCATGGGCTCCATAGCAAAGCTGCGGCCAGTCTTGCGTACCTTGTTGCCAATGCGCTGTGCCAGAGCCGTCAGATCGCTCTCGCGCTTATCGCGGTAGCCGGCCACATCCAGGCCCAGCTTGATGTAATCGCCTTCCAGACGGTTTGCCACCAGGCTTGCCAGGTAAGACAGGCTCTCCATGGTCTCGCCACGGCGGCCGATCAGAGCACCCAGCTTTTCACCATCCAGACGGATGATAGTTGCTTCACCCTTCTGCACAGCGCTGAAGGTCACATTCTCAACGCCCATGCAGGTGATCACTTCACGCAGGTATTCCACAGCAGCCTTGACCTTGTTGTTCTCCTCGATGACGATGGGGACCTCGATCTCCTCCGTCTCCTCTGCAGTCTCAGGCTCCACTGCAGGCTGCTCAGCAGCTTCTTCAACAACCGGCTCTGCCGGAGCCTCTGCTTCCTCCTGCGGCTGTTCCACAGGAGCTGCCTCAGCAACAGGCTCCTCCACAACAGCTGCAGCCACCGGCTCTGCATCCGGCTCTTCTACGCTCACGCACACCTTTGCGGGAATGAGCTTCAGGCCCAGAAAACCAGTCTTCTGGGGCATTTCCAGCACTTCAAAGC
>CAYXQN010000127.1:0-4486 GCA_964466825.1 uncultured Faecalibacterium sp.
TGCCCATTTCCGGGATGCCAAAGGTGCCGGTCTGGCTGTCGATCTGCTCCGGGGGCACGCCCAGTGCCTCAGGGCTGGTGAGCAGGCTGTATACCTTGGGGTCGTTCATGGGGATGCTGTCCACCAGGATGCCCGTGTACTCCTCAAAATACTTATAAAAGGTAGGCATATCATGGCCCAGCTCGTCCAGCTTGAGCAGCGTGTCGTGCAGATACTTGAACTCGAAGTGAGTGGTCAGCAGGCCGCCCGCAACGTCATCTGCCGGATGCTGGATGGGGCAGAAGTCATAGATCTCGTAGGTATCCGGTACAACGACCATGCCGCCGGGGTGCTGACCGGTGGTACGTTTAACACCAGTGCAGCCAAGAGTCAGGCGGTTCTCCTCTGCGTGGTTGACCGTGCGGCTGCGCTCTTCCAGATACTTTTTGACATAGCCATAAGCCGTCTTGTCCTGAATACCGGACACCGTACCAGCCTTGAACACATTCGCTTTGCCGAACAGCTCCTCGGTATAGCGGTGCACGTTAGACTGGTACTCACCAGAAAAGTTCAGGTCGATATCCGGCTCCTTGTCGCCATAGAAGCCCAGGAAGGTCTCAAAGGGGATATCGTGTCCATCCACCAGCATAGCGGTGCCACATTTCGGGCAATTTTTATCCGGCAGGTCAAATCCATCATCTACGCTACCATCTGTAATAAACTCACTGTGCTTACACTTGGGGCAGCGGTAGTGCGGCGGCAAACTGTTGACCTCCGAAATGCCGGAAAAGTGCGCCACAGCCGATGAGCCGACCGAACCACGGCTGCCCACCTGATAGCCGCCTGCATTGGAATAAGCCACCAGTTTGACCGCAATGACATACAAAACAGCGTAACCATGGCCGCAGATGGAATCCAGCTCTTTTTGCAGCCGCTTTTCCACGATCTCCGGCAGCGGATCGCCATAGTCCCGCTTTGCATGCTCCCAGGTAGCATCTCTCAGCTGCTGTTCTGCGCCTTCAATGCTGGGAGGATAGGTGCCGCGGGGGATGGCACGCACGTTGTTGTCCACCATCGCAGCGATCTTGCGGGGGTTCTTTACCACTACTTCATACGCTTTTTCTTTGGGCAGATAGCTGAACTGCCTGAGCATATCATCCGTGGTGCGGAAATACAGCGGCGGCTGGTTGTCGGCGTCCTTAAAGCCATTGCCTGCCTGCAAGACGGCACGATAGACCGCATCCTCCGGCTCGGTAAAGTGCACGTCGCCCGTTGCAATGACCGGTTTGTGCAGATCCTCGCCAAGTTTGATTACCGTACGGTTAAACTCCTTGATTTTTTCCTCACTGTCAACTTTTCCTTCCCGCACCATATAGGCATTGTTGCCCAGCGGCTGGATCTCCAGGATATCGTAGTAAGCAGCGATTTTTTTGAGTTCTTCGTAGGGGGTGCCGTCCACAATGGCGCGGTACAACTCGCCCGCCTCGCAGGCACTGGTCAGCAGCAGACCGTCCCTGTATTTATTGAGCAGGCTGCGGGGCACACGGGGTTTTTTGAAGAAGTAATTGACATGCGCCTCGCTGACGATCTTGTACAGATTTTTCAGACCCATCTGGTTTTTGACCAGAATGATCAGGTGGTAGTATTTTTTCTTCAGCACTTCACGGTTGCCGCCAAGGCCTGTATTGATCTCGCTGACCTTTGTGACCTGCTTTTCTTCCAGGTCGTGCAGCATCACGCAGAAGATGCGCCCCAGCGCCCCGGCATCCTCGCAGGCACGGTGTGCCTCGTAGGGCGGCAGCTCCAGGTGCTTGTTGATGGTGCCCTGTTTATAGTTGTGCAGCCCGGGGTACATCGCCTGGGCCATGGTCAGGGTGTCGATATAGGTAGGCTCCAGCTTTATGCCGCTGCGCTTGGCAGCCGCCCGCAAAAAGCGCATATCAAACGAATGGACATTGTGTCCCACCAGGATGCGGTCACCGGCAAACTCCAGAAATGCCTTGAGCGCTTCTGCCTCGCTGGGGGCATCCTCCACCATCTCGTTGGTAATGCCGGTCAGCTCGGTGATCTTGGGGGTGATGGGCTTGCTGGGCTTGACAAAGGTATCAAACTCCTCCACCACCTCGCCATTGCGGATGATCACACCACCGATCTCGGTCAGATACTCCACACCCGGGTCCAGACCTGTGGTCTCCGTATCGAATACGCAGAACTCTCCGGTCAGCAGCTCATCCTTGACGCCGTAGACGCAAGGGATCATATCGTCTACAAAATAAGCCTCGCAGCCGTAGATGAGCTTGAAGTCGGGGTCCTTTTTGCGGATATCGTCCGCCGCCAGCATAGCTTCCGGATATCCCTGACAGACACCGTGATCGGTGATGGCCACCGCCGGGTGCCCCATCTTGTGGGCCAGCCGCACGATGCCGCCCGGATCGCAAAAACCATCCATACTGGACAGCTTGGTATGCAGATGCAGCTCCACGCGCTTTTCCGGCGCTTTGTCTTCCCTCTTTTTGCGCTCCACAAACAACACATCGTACGGATATACGATATAGTCACGCTCGTATTTATCGTAGGTGCAGTCGCCCCGCACAAGCAGGGTCGTGCCCTTGCCGATAGACTCCCACTTGGAGCAGTCTTCCCCTTCCTGCGCACGGATCTTCAGATTGATGGAACCGGAATAGTCCGTGATGGACACGGTGTAGATCTTGCGGTAGTTGCCCTTGACCTCGGTAGCAAACACATCGCCCCAGATCATGCACTTTCCGCCCTCGCCGCCCAGTTCTTTGAGGGGGGTAAGATTTTTAGGCGTGAACATTTTACCATGGAAGATGGTCACCGGCTTGTCGGTCAGATCCAGGCCCTCCACCTTGATGGAGGGAGCCGTATTCTTCTTTTCAAACTTGACCACCGGCGGTGCGATCTTACGCTCCAGCTTTTCTTCCATCTGATGCTGCTCTGCCTCACTCACCGCACTGGTCAGCGTGACCCGCGGTTTTGTGCCGGTATGGGCTGCGATCTGCTCCGCCAGCAGCCGTTCAAACTCCATCTCCTGCAAAAATTTGGTGCCATGCCGCACACCGATGGTGATATTCTGCCCCACGATGGCGATGGTGCAGCGGTCCAAAAAGCCATTGATCGGCACACCGTCCCGTTTCATATCTTCCATCAGATCCCAAAGGGCCTTTTCGTCCAGCATTGCATAGCCAAACAGATTGTGGATCTTTAATTCAAAGCCCTCGTAGTCTGGCTGCAGCGATGCCAGCAGGCGTGCGCAAAGGCTTTTGTCCAGCGGAGCGGCACTTTGCAGGGTAAAGATGACCTGCCGTTCCTGCCGCAGCATCCGGGCATGCTCCACGATCACTTTGCCAAAACTGGCCGCAAAATCCGGGTCCGCCATAAACTGCGGCCAAAGTTGGGATACAAGTGGTTTCACAGATGGTACTCCTTTTCCAGTGAGTTCAAAACAGCACAAACTGCCGCACCCGTTTTGGGGTGCAGCAGTGATAAAAAGATCAGATCTTATAGATCTCGTCCATAAACTGATCCAGAATATTATCGCCGGTCAGCTTTTTGATGGGCTTGCCATGGATGAACAGCACAGCCTCGCCTTTGCCGCCCGCAATGCCAATATCCGCTTCCCGTGCTTCGCCAGGGCCGTTGACAACACATCCCATTACTGCGACCTTGATGGGCTTTTTATACCCCTGAAGCCGCTTTTCCACCTCATTGGCGATCTCAGTGCAGGGATACTGGGTGCGCCCGCAGGTCGGGCAGGTGATGACCTCCGGTCCCGACACCGGGAAGCCTACCGCACGCAGGATGTTGAATCCGGCTTCCACTTCCTTTTCCGGGTCGGCTGCCAGCGAGACACGGATGGTATCGCCAATGCCCTCCAGCAGCATCCCGCCGATGCCCATGCCGGACTTGAGCAGGCCCATCTGATAGGTGCCGGCCTCGGTCACACCCACATGCAGAGGATAATCGGTCACCGCACTGAGCTGCCGGTACGCCTCCATCATGCGGGGAACATTGGAGCTTTTGATGGAGATCACGATGTTGTCAAAATCAAACTTCTCCAAAAGCCGCACATGGTACAAAGCGCTTTCCACCATTGCCTCCGGCACCGGGGCGCCATATCTGGCAAGGATGTGCTTTTCCAGACTGCCGCCGTTGACGCCAATGCGGATGGGGATGTTTTTTTGCTGACACGCATCGACCACGGCCTTGACCCGGTCATCATCGCCAATGTTGCCGGGGTTGATGCGGATCTTATCCACACCCACCTCTGCGCAGGCCAATGCCGCTTTGTAATCAAAATGGATATCCGCCACAATGGGGATATTCACCGCATTTTTGACCGCCTCGATGCACTTGGCATCTGCCGCACTGGGGCAGGTCACACGCAGGATCTGGCAGCCTGCTGCCTCGCAGCGTTTTGCCTGCTCCACGTTGCCTGCAATGTCCTCCACCGGCACATTCAGCATCGTCTGCACCGCAATGGGAT
>CAYXQN010000128.1:0-4458 GCA_964466825.1 uncultured Faecalibacterium sp.
AACGAGCCTTCCTGCCAGCATCCATTGCCGGACTTTTCCCAATACGAGCCAGAGTGCATCGCCTACTGCATTGAGCAGGAGCAGGTACTGAACTCTCCAAAGAGCAGCCGTGTGGTGACTTATCTGCTTTTGAACGGAAAAGAT
The DNA here is from genome assembly GCA_964466825.1 of uncultured Faecalibacterium sp. Lineage (GTDB taxonomy): Bacteria > Bacillota > Clostridia > Oscillospirales > Ruminococcaceae > Faecalibacterium. The sequence continues at coordinate 145 of CAYXQN010000128.1, forward strand.
GAATAGGCGAAAATGGCTCCATCACACATCCATCCGACGGTGAAATACTTTCATCCAACCTCCATAAGTTGGGATTTTGTGGCGATGATCGCAGATAAGATGCGGCTGGATAAGAGACAAAGAGTGGGATGAGAAATGGGCGTTGATTCGATTGAACGGTTGGCTGGAACTGGAATAAATGGCGATTGTGAAAAGGTTTATCGCTGTCCGGTTATGGATCGATGTCCGCCAGAGCGATAAACTCTTTCTTGATAGAGCAATAAACCTTCTGGATTTATTGGGTCTGTGCCCGGTGAGTTCAGGAGGTTGTTTTATGTTGGAGAGAGATGTTTCTGGGGTGTGTGATGGGCAGAGAGGTAAAAAATGAATTGGTCTTTGAAAGTCCGCATTATGGGATGATGAATATGATATCCTTCGGTCAGATCAAGAACAGGAGGAAGAAATTATGAGTCTGGAACCAAAATATCCCGGACCGCAGATCTATGGTGGCGGTTACAAGGGCTACGCTACTTATATGAGCACCTTTGAGCGTACGATGGCGAACAGTGAAAAGCAGGGCGGCAGCAGAGCACGACCTGCAAAAAAGGAGGATGACGGCATTGGGACGATGACCTTGGGGCAGGGACTGATCATGCTGGCTGTCCTGCTGGTACTGGTTGGCTTTGCAATCTCGAAGAAAGATGAACCGGTGAGCTTGCTTGAAATTTTGGGTTATGCACTGGGTTTGCTGGGAACAGTGGTCGTGATGCCGATCTGCTTTGGCATTGCAAACCAAAAGAAAAAATCGGATGAACAGAGGAACACCAAAAGCGAAGAACATCCGGATGCTGATTTGTAAAAGGAGTATATAACATGAACAACGAACGCAGAAAGAACATTAAAAAGGCCATGGTTCAGATGGAAGCATTGGAGGCAGAGATCAATAGGATCAAGGACGGGATCGATGCACTCCGGTTGAATGTGGAAGATATTCAGTCGGATGAGGATGACGCCCGGGATAATATGCCGGAGAGCCTGCAGGACAGTGAACGGTATATGATCTCGGAGGAGGCCAGTGATAATCTGGAATCGGCGGTGATCGCTATGGATGATGCAATCTCTGCACTGGATGAGGCGCTGGGATATCTGGACGATGCCAGAGCCTGAACCGGAGCAGCGGATCATTACGCTAAAGGTGTCGGAAATGACAAGATCCTTTCCATCCAGCTGCAAAATGCCTATCGGGCGAGCTTCGGGTAGAGGACGGCCTGCCGTTGACCTCTAAAAAGGACTCGGTTGATCATGGATATGGGATGAAGAGCATCCAGATTTTGGCCCGCAAATACGGTGGAGATATGACCTTTTCTGCAGAGAATGGGATCTTCTCTAGGAATATCCTGTTGAGCAGCAGGTGATTTGGAAGCCCTTTGTTAAGCGCCAGAACAGTCGGTAAAAACCGATCGTTCTGGTGCTTTTTTGCGTCTCACGATGGAAAAACGTCTGCTCACGACAAATCGATCTACAAGAAAAAATGTGCAGATATACTAAAATCAATCGTCTGCAAAACATGGTTTTGCGGAAAATAAAAGGAGAATCGCTATGCAAAAGAAATCCCGCAAAGGTTTTCGGGCTGCGACGGACGGTTCATCTGAACCATAAATAACAGACATCATCCCGGTTTTGGCGGCGGAAAGGCTGCAGGACCGGGATATTTTTTTGTGGAGGACAGCAGGCCGATAAAAGAAAGAGAAGGATCTGCTGTAAAGAGGCTGAACACAAAAGGTACAGCCGGATGCGAGTGGCGTTCACAGAAAATTTTCAGCTTTATTAAATCGGAATACTTCCTTTTTTGTGACAGTTTTGATATACTTGGGATAGACATCATGTTTTTGCGGAAAAATGTGAATGAGGTCTGCCCGGCAAATAACCGGGGGTTTGGTCAGGTTGAGGTGTAAAAATGTACGATGTAGCGATTGTAGGAACAGGGCCTGCGGGTGTTTCGGCGGCGCTGACCCTGAAAGCGCTGAACAAGCAGATCATTTTGTTTGGCAAGTCTAAATTGTCAGAAAAAATTCGCAAGGCAGAGAAGATCCGGAACTATCCGGGGTTGCCCATGATCACCGGTAACGAAATGCTGGATGCTTTTGCGGTCCAGCTGGAGCAGATGGAGATCGGAGTCACGGAAAAAACGGTGACCGGTATCTATCAGATGGGGGACTACTACGGGATCCTGTGCAATCAGGAGATCTACGAGGCAAAGGCGGTCATTCTGGCCACCGGTGTGGAGTCGATCCGGACTGTGCCGGGAGAACTGGAATTTTTGGGCCACGGAGTCAGCTATTGTGCGACCTGTGACGGCTTTTTGTACAAAGGCCGGACCATTGCTGTGGTGTGCACTTCGGCAGAATACGAGCACGAGGTAGAGTATCTGGCACAGCTGGTCCAAAAGGTCTATCTGTATCCTCTTTACCGTGGCTGCAAAGTCCATCGCGAAAATGTGGAGATCTGCGCCGGTACGCCGATTGCAGTAGAGGGCGGCAAAACCGTGGAGAAGATCCGAACGACCCTGGGAGAAAAACAGGTGGAGGGGGTATTCTTTCTCAAGTCGGCGGTATCGCCGGCAGCACTGGTGCCGGGGCTGGGTGTGCAGGATCACCATGTTATGGTGGACCGTGCCTGTAAGACCACTCTGCCGGGCTGCTTTGCGGCAGGCGACTGCACGGGGCGTCCGTATCAGTATATAAAGGCGGCCGGTGAGGGCAATGTGGCGGCACATTCGGCGGTGCAGTTTTTGGCACAGTCTGGCCGGGAGTAAAAATCTTTGCTGAAAAATAAGTGCGGGCACTCTGGACAATTGCAGTGCAGTGTGCTATGATAGTAAAACATTGAGGGAGTAATTCCACATTTACGATGCGAAGCAGACCCGTCAGAACGGCTGTCGGCCCGGGCTGCTTTTAATGAATGAGACTCATGTATGACCGTTTTTGGGACATATATGGGTCTTTTTTGCGCCCGTTTTTGTCCCGGAGCAATCGTTTGTAAAGGAGACAAAAAGAGAATGAAGCAAGAGTACAGTCATTCCGCACAGGAAGTTCTGCAGGAACTGAATGTTACGGCAGAAGGGCTTGCGGACGCTGAAGTTCAAAAGCGTTCGACGCAGTATGGCCCCAACAAGCTGAAGGATGCGGAGAAGAAGTCCACCCTGCAGCGTTTTTTGGATCAGCTCAAGGACCCGATGCTGATCATCCTGATGGCAGCAGCTGCTGTTTCGGCGGTGACGAACATCATTGCTGGCGAGAGCCTTGCGGAGGTGTTTATCATCCTCATCGTTGTGCTGCTGAACGCCGTTTTGGGCGTTGTGCAGGAGAGTAAGGCAGAAGCTGCAATCGAAGCACTGCAGACTATGACAGCAGCAAGCTGCAAGGTCATCCGCGGCGGCAAGCAGATCTCTATCCACTCGGATGAGCTGGTGCCCGGCGACATCGTCGTGCTGGAAGCAGGCGATGCGGTCCCCGCCGATGGCCGTATCATTGAGTGTGCCAGCCTGAAGATCGAGGAGGCGGCTCTTACCGGCGAGTCTGTGCCGGTCAACAAGGTGGCAGAGATCCTTTCTCTGAGCAACGCACAGGACGAGATCCCGCTGGGTGACCGCAAGAATATGTGCTACATGGGCTCCACTGCGGTTTACGGCCGCGGCAAAATGGTCGTGACCCGCACCGGTATGGCGACCGAGATGGGCAAGATCGCCGGTGTTCTGGCAGCGACCGAAGAAGACCAGACTCCGCTGCAGCGCAAGCTGGACGAGCTGAGCATGATCCTCAGCAAGCTGGTGCTGGGCATTTGCGTGTTCATCTTTGGTTTTAATCTCATTAAGGCAGGCGACTTCCACCTGCCGGTCATTCTGGACACATTCATGGTGGCGGTCTCTCTGGCGGTTGCAGCTATCCCGGAAGGGCTTTCCACCGTTGTTACGATGGTTTTGAGCATCGGCGTCACCAATATGTCCAAGCGCAATGCGGTCATCCGCCGTATGACGGCGGTGGAAACGCTGGGCTGCACCCAGGTCATCTGCTCGGATAAGACCGGCACCCTGACCCAGAACAAGATGACCGTTGTTGAACATATGGGTGATACTGAGCTGCTGGCGACCGCAATGGCGCTGTGCTCAGATGCACACCTGAACGATCAGGGGCAGGCAGAGGGCGAGCCGACCGAGGCTGCTCTGGTCAACTTTGCAAACAAGGAAGGTCTGCCCAAGGCAGCTCTGGAAGCAAAGCAGCCCCGTGTGGACGAGGCTCCCTTTGATTCCGGCCGTAAGATGATGTCCACCATCCA
>CAYXQN010000129.1:0-4438 GCA_964466825.1 uncultured Faecalibacterium sp.
TTGAGTGCCCCGACCTCACTGCACTGGCACAGCGTCTGCACCTGTGGTGTCTGCGTTTGGACTTTGGCTTTACGGTAGACGAAATGTGCGAAATGGCCCGCAAAATGCCCATTGCAGTCAATGCATCCACGGTCACGGCCGAGGATGCCGCTAAACTGGCAGCTGCTGGCGAAACGGTCATTGCCATGCACAACTTCTATCCCCGTCCGGAGACGGCGCTGGACCCGGAATTCCTTCGTGAAAGCACTCGTGCGCTGCAGGCAAAAGGCCTGAAAGTGTATGGCTTTGTACCGGGAGATGAGATCCTGCGTGGGCCGTTGTTCCGTGGTCTGCCCACACTGGAAGACCACCGTGATCAGGCGCCTTCTGCCGGTTATGTGGATCTGGCAATGCACTACGGTCTGGATGGTATTTTTGCCGGTGACCCCGGTGTGAGTGCAAAAGAACAGGAGTACATCCGCCGTTTCTGTGAAACCGGCGAGATCACCCTGCCGGTTGCGCTGCGTCCAGGGTACGAGAGTCTGTACGACCAGACCTTTACCAATCGCCCGGATTCGCCCAGCACCCTGATCCGCTATCAGGAATCCCGGCTTTACTCCTGCTTTGGCAGCACCGTGCAGCCGGAGAACTGTGTGGCACGGCCCCGTGGCAGCGTGACCATTGACAACATTGGTTACGGCCGCTATTCGGGCGAGGTGCAGCTCACCTGCAAGGACTTCCCGGCGGATGAAAAGGTCAATGTGATCGGCAGTGTGGCCCCCGGTTATGAACTGCTGATCGACTGTATCCACCGCGGAACAAAGTTCCGTATGGTCAAGCCGTAAGGGCCAGAAGATATCCGGCAAGCGGTGAGTCGGATGCGAGTGGAGCGATCAGCTTTGCCCCGCACCCGATCCTTCCCCAAGCGAAACTGCGGTGTGCACAAGGAGGAAAACAGGATGCAGCTGCCTTATCAGATACTGGCTATGGATCTGGACGGTACCGCTCTGGGAGCGGACCCCGGACAGTTTGCGCCGGATGTGCTGGAAGCGGCACAGGAGGCCGCAGAACGGGGCGTGACGGTGGTGTTTGCCACTGGCCGGCCTGCAACGCATCTTCCGCCGGCAGTGCATAAGGGATCATTGCCCTGGCTGCGTTATCTGGTGCTGAACGATGGCTCCCTGATCTTGGATCGGCAAACTGAAAAAACGCTCTGGTGTGAGCCTGTTTCGGAGACAGCTCTGGATGGGGTCGCATGGGTGAGCGAACACTTTGGTGTTGCGGTAGAGTATATCGATGCAGCGGGCTGTTACCATGTACCGGAGCAGTGGCTGCAGGTGATATTGGCCCAGCCGGAGGTTTCAGTGTTCCACAAAGAGGTGCTGCGCAAAAGTGCAGTGCCGTTTGTGGGCAGGGCATCGCAATTTGCATCCGATCAGATCCTGAAGATCAATATGCCTTGGGTGCCGCCTCAGCAGTGGCAGGCTGTTTGCACTGCACTGGAGCAGGCGGGCGTCATGCCCATGGCCTGTGCTCCTGGTGCGCTGGAGATCACTTCTCCTAAGGCGGGCAAACGGGCTGCGGTGCAGTTTTTGGCAAAGCAGCTTGATCTGACCCTTGCGGATGTGATGGCGCTGGGGGACAGCGGTAATGATCTGGAGCTTTTGCAGTCGGCAGGTTTTGGAGTAGCAATGGAAAATGCGCCGGAATCGATCCGAACTGCGGCAGATGCCGTTACCGCACCAAATTATGAAAGCGGCGCAGCAAAAGCCATTCGGAAATGGCTGCTGGGCTGTGATAGATGAAGAAGAGAAAATGAAGAAAAAGGCCCTCGCAGTTTTGCACTGCGAGGGCCTTTTGTTGTGGAAAACTAAGAGGAAGGATCTGGGCGTACTAGATCGCCTGAAAGAGACTTGCTATCGGGACTCAGGTTTGGGTTTCGGCGTCAAAGAGCTCAGTACAGCTCCAGAGGGTAGACCGGGAATACGAGCTCATCCAGCTGATCGCAGGTCACATAACCAGCGGGAGCAGCCAGCAGCGAAGGCAGCCGGTTAACGATGGTTGCACAGGTGTGTTCAACAGTAGCGGGCTTGACGACATGGAATTCGGTGTCCGGCTCGCCAGTGATCTTCCAGTCGCACATATCGCCGTCATCCGGGCCGTATACCTTGCCAATGGTCTCTTCTTCTACGGTGATGCCCTGCATGGTCTCGATGGTGACCACGGCAGACATACCAATGCAGTTGCCAGCCTTGATGGTCTTGCCCAGCGTGCTGGAATAGATGTCCTTGTCAATGATATAAGGCACATTTTTCTGCGTGATGCTCTTGATGGTCAGGCCCAGTTTGTTGCAGATGGCCTCGCTGGCGTTCCATGCGTAGGAAGGCTCAAACTCGGTGGGATGTGCGATCTTCTGTTCAAATTCCTCGGGGGTCAGATCGCAGCCGTGGGCATTGGCCAGTGCCAGGCCGTACTCGTCCACATTATAGCTGTAGGCACCTTTGATCTTTTCAATACGGTTGCAGCCGGCAGCCACAGTGGATACCATGTTGATCCAGAAAATATCCTGCATACCGGAACCGGTAATGGTGCAGCCGGTCTCTTTTGCCAGGGCATCCAGATAGTTGATCTGTGCTGCAGAGGTGGTCCAGGGGTAAATTGCTTCCTCACAGGTGGTGATCACGTTGATGCCGCGTGCAACACACTTTTCCACATGAGGATAAATGTCTTTGATAAAGCTGAACAAGGTCACGATGGCAACATCAGCATCGCAGGAATCCAGAACCTTATCGGCATCGTCGGAGATGATCACGCCGGTTTTGATGCCCAGTCCGGCAAAATCGCCAACGTCCATACCGACAACTTCGGGGTTTACATCGATCGCACCCACGATCTGTGCACCATGCTCGTGCAGGTAACGCAGGATGTACTTGCTCATCTTACCGCAGCCATACTGTACAACTTTGATTTTTTCCATAATAGTTACCTCCCTGTGGTTGTTTTGTTTGCGGGTGTAGACTGCCCGCTTCTTCTGAGTTTAGTATAAACCCTGTTATAGGGAGAGAGTCAAGAGAAAAATGACAAAAATTTAACCAAACGAGACCGGGACCTGCAACCGCAGATACATACGGCGGTCGGCGCTGTCAAAGATGTTGGCTTCGCTCATCACTTCGCACAGATAGCTGCCGCAGATGTGATAATGGTGTTCCTGGCAAAACTGCAAAAGCTTTGCGGCACAGTCAGCTTCATCCTCAAACCGGTCCACATAGATGCAGGCATACATGGAGCTGTCCAGTACGATACTTTCCGGGTGGAGTGCAGCGGTGCGGTGATCAATAAACACAAAAAGACTGTCTGGTACCATTTTGCGTGCAAGAAGATCCTGCTGCGCAATGGACGTGCCTACTCCATAGGAGTGGATATGGCTGAAGCCTTCTTCCAGTAGGCGGGTGCGCAAAAAAGAAAGCGAAGCTTCGTAGCTTTCTATCCCTTTTTCGTAAAAGTTCTCTGTGCAGGGGATCGCCCAAAGATAACGGCGGTCAATGTACTCCAGGGAGATGGTCCCGGTGGTGGGAGATTTGCGGCAGCGCTCGATGCTGGCGATCGCCCTTGCGACGATCTCGTGCTGGAGCTTCAGCTCCCGGATCTGGCTGTGGATCTGCTCGTTTTTGCGGATCAGAACGGCTTCGATCAGGGTGATGTCCTCTTGGGCCAGTACATCTCCGATCTCGGCAAGGCTCATTCCCAGCTCCTTCATATAAGCGATCATGTCCAGCCGGGCATTCTGGCGGATATCGTAGTAGCGGTAACCGGTCTGCGGGTCGGTATACTGCGGATGCAGCAGGCCGAGCTTGTCGTACAGGCGCAGTGTTGCAACGGTCAAATGGTTCATTTCTGCCATTTTTCCGATGGAAAGCATTTCGGATGGCATAAAACCGACTCCTTTCAAACTCTGTTGTTACAATAGAGTTTAAGAGCTTTTTGTGCAACTGTCAAGCAGAAAACATTCCACCGGAAATGCGTTTTTTGCACAAATCTTCGTTGGCTTTGCAACAGATAAAAAAGGCGTCCCTGCTGCTCACGCAGCAGGGACGCCTTTTATCTTATGTACCGTTCAAACGGCGGCAGGTCTTACAGCTGGGGGCCAGCGGAGACCAGAGCCTTACCGCTCTCGTTGCCTTCGTACTTGGCGAAGTTCTTGATGAAGCGGCCAGCCAGATCCTGTGCCTTCTCCTCCCACTGAGCAGCGTCAGCGTAGGTGTCGCGAGGATCGAGGATCGCGGGATCGACGCCGGGCAGCTCGGTGGGAACCTCGAAGTCGAAGTGGGGGATCTTCTTGGTGGGAGCCTCGTTGATGGCGCCGCTCAGGATCGCATCGATGATGCCGCGGGTATCCTTGATGGAGATGCGCTTGCCGGTGCCGTTCCAGCCGGTGTTGACCAGGTAAGCCTTGGCGCCG
>CAYXQN010000130.1:0-4302 GCA_964466825.1 uncultured Faecalibacterium sp.
CAGAAAGCTAGGCGGCCAAAATGTAAGTGTATCATAGAGGGTTCTGGCCGCCTGGACCAGACAGCCGCCCGCCAGCCCTGCCGTGCAAACGGCAGCCCCTTTCTTTTTGTATCCGTTTTCTTTTTACGGCGTTTGTGTTATACTATAGTGTATTTGTACGACAAATCCTTTTGAAAGAGGTCCTGAACATGAAAGCTCATATTGCACGCAACCAGAACGCCGGTGTGCCGCTGGCGCTGGGTTGGAATCTTTCGGCCGGAGACCGTGGCAAGCTGGACGGCATGGCTGATGCTTTTGGCATGAAGCTGATCAACGTCTCCCCCGCTGATGCCGGAAAAACTGTGGCTCAACTGCTGGGCGAAGTGGAATGTCTTGCCCCCCGCACCCTGGTGCTGGAGCCAGGTGCCTATCCCCCGGCACTTGTGCTGGCCAATTTTAAGGATAAAGATCTGGACAGGCTGCTGAGCATGCTGCGTCTGGCTCAGGTGAACATCCCGCTCAAGGCAGTGGTGACCCCCAACAACAAAAACTGGCTGTTTGGGGATCTGCTGGCCCAACTGCAGGAGGAGCACGCCGCTTTTGCCGCCGCCAAAAAGGAGGAACAACCTGTATGATCCGCACCAGACGCTTTGTGTCTGCCCTTCTGGCTGCTGCCCTCTGCCTGACCATGCTGACCGGCTGCCAGAAAAAGCTGGAACGCTACAGCACCATCTTTTACGATGTATTTGACACCGTGACCCAGGTGATCGCCTACTGCGAAAGCGAAGAAGAATTTGCCCGGCAGATGGATGCACTGTATGCAGATCTTGCTGCCTATAATCAGCTGTACGATATCTACAACGATTACGAAGGCGTAAACAACATCAAGACCATCAACGACAATGCCGGCATTGCTCCGGTGCAGGTGGACCAGCGCATCCTCTCCATGCTGGAGCTTGCCCAGCAGATGTACCAGACCACCAACGGCAAGCTGAACATTGCCATGGGCAGCGTACTGAAGGTGTGGCACAACTACCGCGAGGCCAACAACAACACCCTGCCGACCGACGCCGAGCTGCAGGCCGCTGCGCAGCATTGCGACATCCGCAATGTAATCATTGACACCGAAGCCTGCACTGTATATCTGTCTGACCCGGAAATGTCTCTGGATGTGGGCAGCGTTGGCAAAGGCTATGCCGTGGAAATGGCCTGCCAGGCTGCTGAAAAGCGCGGCCTGAAAAGTGCATTGGTCAGCGTGGGCGGCAACCTGCGCACCATTGGCACCAAGCCGGACGGCAACCAGTGGACCGGCGGTGTGGAAAACCCCTGGACCCCCAGCGAGATCTATACCCCCAGCTCCTCCTATGTGGGCTCGCCGGTACTGATGAGCGACCTTGCCATGGTGACCAGCGGTGATTATCAGCGCTACTTTGTAGTAGACGGTGTGCGGTATCATCATCTGATCGACCCGGACACCCTCTATCCTGCCGCCCGGTTCAACTCCATCTCGGTGCTGTGCGCCGATTCCGGTCTGGCTGACTGCCTGACCACCGGCCTGTTCTGCATGAGTCTGGAAGAAGGCCTTGAACTGGTGGAATCTTTGGAGGGCGTAGAGGCCCTGTGGTGCACCCCGGACCACCAGTACACCACCTCCAGCGGCTGGAACGACCACACCAAAAAGAACTGAACCGCAAAAAACTCCATGTACCGTTACAGTGCGTAAGGTACATGGAGTTCTTTTTTGAGCTTAATATCTGCCAATGCGGCTGTGGTAGTACGGAGGTATCCCCCCTATAGAACTGCGGTTTGCAGCCTCTACCTGCTGGCGCAGGACCGAGCGGGTGGCCTCGGCCCAGGAGTACTGGGTCATATACTCACCACGGTACGCATTGGTACCGGTGTTGTTGCCCTGCATATAGTTAAAGTAATCGCAGTCGGTCTTGCCGACATCCAGCGCAATGGTGCTGCGGCCACGCACCAGCAGTCCATTGACTCCGGCATCCTCCAGCGTATGGTTCAAATCAAAGATCAGGTTGCGCAGATGGCTGTGCAGCGACGGAGTATCGGGTTTATCCTCCCAAAGCACGGCCAGCAGCTCGCTGTTGGTGCAGGTCGCACCGTTGCGGTCCACCAGATAGGCCAGCAGCTCCTTGCTCTTGCTGCGCTTGAACGCCAGCGGACGGCCGTTGACAAAGATCTCGAAGTTGCCAAAGCACTGGATCTTGACCTTTTGCTGCACCGCATTCTCCGGCGGGTAGCGCAGATTGTCCAACACATGGCGCACATCCACCTCAAACACCGGCTTGAGCAGAAAACCGCTGACAAAGATCTGCAGCGCTTCCAGCGCATATTCCCTGTGCTCTGTGACCACGATCAGATTGCAGCGGGGCTGCACCCGCTGGATCATCCGGGCCAGAGCCAGACCGTTCATACCCGGCATTTCCAGGTTCAGGAATGCCGCATCCATAGAGCCCTGCCGCAGCCAGGCCAACGCATCGTTTGTCGTCATTGCGCTGACGTAATCATGCTCCGGTGCAACACGGCACAGTACACGGATCAGCGAGTTAACAGCCAGCTGTCCATCATCCACCACCAGTATTTTCAATCCGTGCACCTCCTTTTTCATGTAGTTCTCCTATTATAATACCATGATGCAATAACGTTAGCAAGTTTTTTAGCAAAAAAAGCTGCAATTTTGTCCGTCATATTTCTCCGTGTTCCGTCAAAAAGAGCCGGCTTTCAGCAGTTGAAGCCCCGCGCCGCTGCAAGAAAAAATGGCTCCCATGCCATTCCGGCACAGGAGCCATTGGTCCGTTTATTACACATCCAATTCCGGCGGAACGTCGATCTGATCCGAGACATATCTGCCGTTCTTTTTGCGCTGACGCACACACTCGGTCAGCAGATATTCGATCTGCCCATTTACCGAGCGGAAGTCATCCTCTGCCCAAGCGGCAAGGGCATCGTAAAGCTTTGCATTCAAGCGCAGGGGCACCTGCTTTTTTGGTTCTGCCATCAGTACAGGCTGCCGCTGTTCACGATGGGCTGTGCATCACGGTTGCCGCACAGCACCACCAGAAGATTGGAGACCATTGCCGCTTTGCGCTCGTCATCCAGCTCGACCACCTTGTTTTCGCTCAGGCGGTCCAGTGCCATTTCCACCATGCCCACAGCACCGTCCACGATCATCTTGCGGGCATCGATGATGGCGCTTGCCTGCTGGCGCTGCAGCATTACGGCTGCGATCTCCGGCGCATAGGCAAGGTAAGTAATGCGTGCTTCCAACACTTCGATGCCGGCGTCCATCACATTCTTCTGGATCTCGCTGCGGATGCGGGCTGCAACCACCTCCGAAGATCCGCGCAGGCTGCCTTCGTCCGCTACGCCGTCGCCGGTGGTATCCACGTTGGGGGCAACGTCATAGGGGTAGACACGCACCACATTGCGCAGGGCGCTGTCACACTGGAGGGAGAGGTATTCCTTATAGTTATCCACGTTGAACACCGCCTTGGCAGTGTCGGTCACACGCCAGATGACTGCAATGCCGATCTCCACCGGGTTACCCAGGCAGTCGTTGATCTTCTGGCGGGAGTTGTTCAGGGTCATCATCTTGAGGGAGATGCGCTTGGAGTTGCCCTCGGTACCAACGGTCACCCCCTGATTGTTCACCTTGAGCAAGGCTGCCGCCACCGTATCACCGCCGTTGTTCACATCCCCGCTCTGGCTGAGCTTGGTGTTCGCCGCCGGGTTGACCTCGGTGCAGAAGGGATTGACCCAGTAAAAACCCTGGTCCTTCAGGGTGCCAACATAATCACCAAACAAGGTCAGCACCGCTGCCTCCTGCGGCTTGATCACCTTTAAGCCGCAGAACAAAAAGATGCCCACGATGACATACACGATCGCCAGGATCAGCAGCGGTACGCCCAGCAGATAGTTTTCTTCCTCGAGCTTGACAATGCTCAGCCCAAATACACCGATCGCCACAACATAACCCAGCAGGGTGAGCAGCAGCATGGCCATACCGTTCTTCTTGGTCCGCAAAACTTTTTCTTCCATCATGATCCCTCCTTGCAGGTTTGGAAGCGTTTCTTGCTGATATCAAAGTTATATCATTTTAATTCAACCCTGTCAAGCCGCAGTAAAAAAAAAGCCCCCCCACGCCCGCATTTTGTGCGCACTTCGCACAAGTAGTTTTCCACATTCATCAAAATTCTGTGCAAAACATTGTGCACTCTGCGAATAGACAAAAGATGGAACTTCCAGTATAATAAAGCCAGAAACAGAGAAGTACAGCAGAAGCTCAAATGGGAGCTAACCCCGCTG
>CAYXQN010000131.1:0-4194 GCA_964466825.1 uncultured Faecalibacterium sp.
GCACTTTTGCGTTTTTCAATATTCTCCGGGAGACTTTGTTAATTTTCTAACTTATATACGATTTCTCTCAAGCACTTGCCTTTTTTTTGTAGATTTTACACAATCAGTTTTGCTTTTTTGCCCTTTTCAAGCTTTTCGGAACGATATTTTCCAACCATTACTCGTATTTCGTTGTTTAATTAAGTGTCCATTCAGGACTTCAAATGTTTTTTATTTCATAAGGTTTCCCCGTCAGCAGAGTTCCTGCAGCAAAGCCGTGCACCCCTCCAGGACATCCTGCCAGGTAGCCTCAAAATCCCCGGTATACCAAGGGTCTGCCACATCACCCGGGCGGGCGGTATGGTCCATAAGCAGCGATACCTTATGCTGCGGGTCACCGCCTACAAAGCGCTGCATATTGCGCAGATTGTTGTGGTCCATGGCCACCAGCAGATCGTACGTTTCGTAATCCTGCCGGGTCATCTGCCTGGCGGCGTGGCCGGCACAGTCAATGCCGTGCTCTGCCAGTTTACGCCGTGCCGGAGGGTAGACCGGATTGCCCAGTTCCTCGGTACTGGTAGCCGCAGAGTCGATAACAAACTGCTCCGCAAGGCCTGCCTTTGCAACAAGATCCCTCATAACATAGGCCGCCATCGGGCTACGACAAATATTGCCATGACAGACAAAGAGTATCTTTTTCATAGTTTTTATATCCTTTCCGCTGGGTTTGGAGCCATCTTTATGCTTATCATATCATACAAGGACGCATTTTTCCATGGGCCATGCACAGCAGTACACAGCCAAAAGGCCGGGCAGCTGTACCGTACAGCTGCCTGGCCTTTTTGTTTCTCTGTTATAGGGTTCAGTTACGGAACAGCCGGTCCAGCTCCCGCTCCATGGTGCCAGCCTTGGCAAACTCCAACGTATCTGCCATGCGGATGTGATGTTGCGTAATGCCGTGATGCTCTGCAAAGCCCAGAATATAGCTCAGCGCAATGCGGTAGATGATCTCGGTGGGGGCAACGCCATACACCTGATGTGCAAAGATGTGCCGCAGCCGGTCATTATTGTCCGGGAAATATTTTTGCATTGCCTCACTGCGGTACAACCGCTTGACGATCTCGGTGACATAGAGCCCAGACTTCATATACGGGTCCAAAAAGGTCTTGTCCGGGTCATCAAAACAGCCGGGATTTTCCTGCTCCAGCAGGTCCACCATTTTTTGCACCACCCATTTGGGGGTAAAGATCTGGTTGGTCTTCTGGGGCGGGATATAGTCAAAGATGTCCTCGGTCTGGTCCTCAGCAAAGTAATCGGCCAGTTTGCGCTTCAGGCGCAGGAACTCTTTGACCGAGTCGTCAAACACCACAGGGTCAAACAGATGACCTGCAAAGTGCTGTTCCCTGCCGGTGGTCTGGTCCAGATAGGGGCCGCCGTCCCGCAAAAAGCGGAACTGCTCCAGCGTAATGCTGGTCACCTCCTGAAAAACCTTGTCCGGAATGATCTGGTCAAAGTTTGCAAGGGTAACGGTATCATCGCCGTATGCCATCAAGAAGGACGGGATGGTGCGGGAGAACCCCCGCAGATGGTCACGCACGGTATCCTCGTAGCCCTTTTTCTCCTGCTCTTTTTGGTTGGTCTCCACCGTGCGCACGATCTCCTGCTGTACGGTCTGGGCTGTCTGCTGGATGACCTGTTGCAGTGTTTGGGCAAGCGTGTTGGACTGCTGCTGCTTTTGCTCTGCAAAGGCCTGTTCCACCTGTTGGCGCTGCAGAGCGGTGGTGCAGCCGTCCAGTTCGATCCGATGCTGGCGCTCCAGCTCGCTCTGGTCAATGCGGTAGTTGTCCACCACACGCTCCACGGCGGTATCCAGTCTGGATCTTGCATCGTTTTCAAACCGCTTTTGGTCTGCAGCTTTCAGCTCGCGGCCATATACCTGCTTTGCCTGCTCCACCATAGGGGCAATGATCTCTTTGGCAATGCTCTTTTTGAGGGGTGCAAGCTGCTCCGTTTTGGGGGCATCTGCCTGTGCCAGCGTTTGCAGGGCGGTATCCAGTGCCGGGGTATCCTCGTAGATCTTATCTCCAAATACCTCCGCTGACCGGCCGATGACATAGCCCTGCTCCAGATCCACCTGACCATTTTCGTCCAGCGAAAGCTCGGCAGCGGTGCCGGGCGTGATGGTGATGGGCTTGGCCTTTGCTTCGGTGACCGGCTGGAAGTTTTCGAGGATATCCAGCACCTCCTGCGGAGCGCTGAACACATTGGAGATGTTCTGGAACAGAAAGTTGCTCTGGAAACCCATGCGCACAACCTCTTTGGATTTGATCCTGCGGGGAATGCTCAGGACCTTTTCGGCATCCAGGGCGATCATCTCGCCGTCTTCGTCCTCAGCCAGAACCGGGAAAAAGTTGAGCAGGGTCCGGATGTGCGCTTTCCGCTCCTCGGTATCGCCTTTGCCGGCCGAAGTTGCAGCCGACAGATCGTTGGCAAACTGCTCAAACACGATCAGGGTGCGGGCAGGGTCAAAATCAAAGACATAGGCGTTCTCTTTGCGGCGGAAGGTTCCATCCTGCCGGAAAAGACAGGGGTTCTGCGCACGGAACGCCGCCTGCATATAGAGCGACGGGCTGTTAAGGTTGGACAGCATGAGCACCGCCGACCACTCCGGGATGGTAATACCGGTGGTGAGCTGCCCCACCGACAGGGTGATGGTCTTGTCGTACTGCCGGATGGCTGCCCGCACACGGTCAAAGCTCTTCTGGGTTTCGTCAGCGGCATCCAGTTTGCCGTCGCCTGCTGCCAGAATGATCTCGTAGGAGCCAAAAACCGGATGCTCCTGCAGCTTTTTGGCCAGCGCTTTGGCACTGTCCACCCGGTTGAGCAGCCAGAAGGTATGCTTCAGCTCCGCACGCAGCTCCGGGGTGGAAAACGGAAACTTTTCCTGTGTGGAGAGTGCCTGCAAAAAGCGGTCCACCTCAGCTTCGTGCTCAAAGGTGCCGTTGGCTTTGGTCTTGAAGAATTCGTTCAGGTCAAAGGCAAACTCCTCAGTCTCGCCGTCGATCTCTACGCCCTGCTCCACCTGCGTGCGGACGATCTCGGACATCTGGTAGGTAAACATATTCAGCTGCGGCAGATCGGCGTAGGGGTTCTTTTGGCCCGGGCCGCCACGCCAGTCCCGCTTGGCCTGCTGTTCGTCTGCATAGGTCCAGTTAAAGATGGCATCGCCGGCAAAGGTCTCGTTGGCCAGCGCCTTAAAGGGTGTGCCGGACAAATGCAGGGTAAAGCGGCGGTGGATACGGTCAAAGGCAAGGTCTGTCTTGTAGGTATCCACGCCCTCGTGTGCTTCGTCCACAATGAGCAGGTCCCACTGGATCTCCGCCAGATGGCGCAGCTTTTCGTACTCGCCGCCAAAGACCTTTGCGCCCTTCATATCCTGCAGGCTGACGAACTCAATTCGTTTGTACAGTTCATCCCCCTGTGCGGCCGCATCCAGATAGCCCTGCTCGTCCAGCACATGAGGCTGCCCGGCCAGAGCGTCCACATGGCTGACAAAGAGATAGCCGGACTGCCGGCCCAAAAAGCGCACATAGTCGCTGTACCAGCTGTTGGCAATGGCTGGACGGTTTGTGACGATGAGCACAGTTTGTGCGTTCATCTGCTTGCACAGGTCGTAGGCCGAAAGCGTCTTGCCAAAGCGGGGTTTTGCGTTCCACAAAAAAGCGCCGCCGGGGTGGCTGAGCCAATAATCTTTGGTCTGGGCCACCGCCTTTGCCTGCTCGGCACGCAGAACATAGCCAATGGCATCGTCCAGCTGCAGTCTGCCCCGGCTCATGCGGAAATCGTTAAAAGCCTGCTTGGAGCGCTGGCCCGTGATATGGAACCACTCGTTTTTGGGGTCGTTTTCGATTTTGAGCTTGCGCAGATAGGCGTGGAAGTCCTTATCGGTAAACACTTCCCCGCTGCCGTCGTCGTATACGGCATTGCCTCGCCATTCTTCGTGGTACTGCACATCGGCCGTATGGGTCTGCTGTTTGAGCCGCTGTTCCACCGCCTGCTCTGTATAACCAATTTTGGTCCAGCCGTTGTGCCGGGCGATCTCCGGGGTGGTATAGGCGTAAATCATAGGCACCACCGGACGGGTAGTGCGCAGCGTAATGGCGGCCATTATACCATCTCCTTTACATGAGTCTCGATAAAGTCAATTTCTTCCGC
>CAYXQN010000132.1:0-1098 GCA_964466825.1 uncultured Faecalibacterium sp.
TGCTGGAGGAGGTGCAGGTGAACGGCATCTCCCACATCACCGGCGGCGGCTTCTATGAAAATATCCCCCGCAGCCTGAAGAACGGCTGCTGCGCCCGCATCCGCAAGAGCGACGTGCGCACCCCGGCGCTGTTTGAGCTGATGCAGAAGGAGGGCGGCATCTCCGAGCACGATATGTTCAATACCTTCAATATGGGTGTTGGCATGGTACTGACCGTCCCGGCAGACCAGGCCGACAAGGCGCTGGAGATCCTGCACGCAAACGGCGAGCCGGAGGCATACCGTCTGGGTGTCATCGCAGAAGGCGAGGGTGTGGAGCTGTGCTGAAGATCGCAGTTTTAGTATCCGGCGGCGGCACCAACCTGCAGGCCCTGCTGGACAGCGAGGCCCGCGGCGAGAACCCCAACGGCAAGATCACTCTGGTGGTGGCGTCCAAGCCCGGCGTGTATGCGCTGGAGCGTGCCGCCAGGGCAGGGGTGGAAGGCTGCGTGGTGCGCCGCAAGGACTACACCACCAGCGAAGAATTTGACGATGCACTGCTGCAGGTGTTGAAAACTCACGGCATCGACCTTGTGGTGCTGGCAGGTTTTCTGTCCGTTCTGGGCGAAAAGGTGGTGGCGGCCTATCCCCGCCGCATCCTCAACGTCCACCCGGCACTGATCCCGTCCTTCTGCGGGCCGGGAATGTACGGCCTGCGCCCCCACGAGGCGGCACTGGCCCGTGGCTGCAAGGTGACCGGTGCCACCGTTCACTTTGTCAACGAGGAGTGCGACGGCGGCCCCATCCTGCTGCAGAAAGCAGTGGACATCCTGCCCGGCGACACCCCCGAGGTGCTGCAAAAGCGTGTGATGGAGCAGGCAGAATGGCACCTGCTGCCCAAGGCTGTTGCGATGGTGTGCAGCGGCGAGATCAAGTAAAAGAGCCCGGACGAAAGGGCGAGAAAGCTGCCTGAGCGGGAGCTTTGTTCGAAAAAAGTGATTTGCAAAGGAGAACAGACGATGGAAAAGATCGACCTGAACGCATATCTTGCAGCTAACGAGTACCCCGGCCGGGGCATTGCCATTGCCAAAGCCCCGGATGGACGGCAGATGTTTATCGG
>CAYXQN010000132.1:1198-4180 GCA_964466825.1 uncultured Faecalibacterium sp.
GAGGACGGCAGCTACCAGATGAGCATCCTCAAGTCTGCCGACGGCAACGGCGAGAGCGTCCAGCGCTATTTCTTCGATTACCCCCAGCCGGTGGCGGGCGAGGGCCACTTCATCAGCACCTACAAGCACAATGGCAGCCCCATCCCCAGCTTTGAGGGCGAGCCGCTGCGCTTTGCCTGCCCCCGCACCGTGGGTGCATTTGCTCAGGGCCTGTGGCAGAGCCTGAACACGGACAACAAGGTGAGCCTGTTTGCCCGTGTCATCGACCTGGATACCGGCGAGAGCGGCGATATGATTTTTAATAAGTACGAGGCTGTTTACAGCGATCTGGACGACCCTGAAGAACCGGACCTGCTGCCCGAGGAGCTGGAAGCACTCGAAGCATTTGACGAGGAATAAGGAGGACGCGAGGATGAATGAACTGGCTTTGAAGTACGGCTGCAACCCCAACCAGAAGCCCAGCCGTATTTATATGGAAGATGGCTCGGAGCTGCCCGTTACCGTCCTGAACGGCAAGCCCGGCTACATCAACTTTCTGGATGCGCTCAACTCCATCCAGCTGGTCAAGGAGCTGAAGACCGCCTGCGGCCTGCCCGCAGCGGCATCCTTCAAGCATGTTTCTCCGGCAGGTGCAGCCTTGGGTCTGCCCCTGACCGAGACCGAGCGCCGGATGTACCACATCGCCCCGGACGCAGAGCTGTCTGAGCTGGCCTGTGCCTATGCCCGTGCCCGTGGTGCAGACCGGATGTCCTCCTTTGGCGACTGGATCGCCCTGTCGGATGTCTGCGATGTGCCCACCGCAAAGCTCATCCAGCACGAGGTGTCGGACGGCATCATTGCTCCGGGCTACGAGCCGGAGGCACTGGCCATCCTCTCCAGCAAAAAGAAGGGCAACTACAACGTGGTCGCCATCGACCCGGACTACAAGCCCGCCCCCATCGAGCACAAGCAGGTGTACGGCATCACCTTTGAACAGGGCCGCAACGAGCTGGAGATCAATACGGAGACCATGCTCCAGAACTTTGTCACCGACAACAAGACCGTGACCGAGGAGCAGAAGCGGGATCTGATCATTGCCCTCATCACCCTGAAATATACCCAGTCCAACAGTGTCTGCTACACCGCAGGCGGCCAGACCATTGGTGTGGGTGCAGGCCAGCAGAGCCGCATCCACTGCACCCGCCTGGCAGGCCAGAAGGCGGACAACTGGCAGCTGCGCCACATGGACAAGGTGCTGGACCTGCCCTTCCGCGACGATGTGGCAAAGCCCAACCGTGACAACGCCATCGACGTTTACATCGGCGATACACCGGAGGATGTCATCGGTGACGACGTCTGGGCAGAGACGTTTACCCGCCAGCCCGAGCCGCTGACCGCAGAGGAGAAAAAAGCCTATCTTGCCAAGGTCACCGGTGTGTGCCTTGGTTCGGATGCATTCTTCCCCTTCGGCGATAACATCGAGCGCGCCCGCCGTTCCGGCGTGACCGCCATCGTGCAGCCGGGCGGCTCCATCCGCGATCAGCAGGTCATCGATACCTGCAACAAGTACGGCATTGCAATGGCATTCTGCGGGCTGCGGTTGTTCCATCACTGAAAAACGAGCAGTCCTCCAGGGAAGGTGAATGATATGAGCAAAAAAATCTTAGTGGTCGGCGGCGGCGGACGGGAACACGCCATCATCAAGGCGCTGAAAAAAAGCCCCGACTGCGGCGAAGTCTGGTGTGCCCCCGGCAACGGCGGCATCGGCTATGACGCCAGGTGCAAAAACATCAAGGCGACTGATGTGGAAGCAATGGTCGCATTTGCGCAGCAGGGACAGTTCGACTATGTAGTGGTCGCACAGGATGACCCGCTGGCACTGGGCATGGTGGATGCGCTGGCGGCGGTCGGCATCCCGGCCTTTGGCCCGGACAAGGCGGCGGCCCGCATCGAAGCCTCCAAGGTGTTCTCCAAGGATCTGATGAAGAAATACGGCATCCCCACCGCAAAGTACGAGACCTTTGACGACCCCGCCAGGGTCATGGAATATATCCGCAGCGAGGGCAAGTACCCGGTGGTCATCAAGGCCGACGGCCTGGCACTGGGCAAGGGCGTGCTCATCTGCGAGAATGAGCAGCAGGCTGAGGACGGCGTAAAGGAGATCATGCTGGACAAAAAGTTCGGCGCATCCGGCAACCATGTGGTGGTGGAGGAGTTCCTCACCGGTCCCGAGGTCAGCGTGCTGAGCTTTACGGACGGCAAAGTGGTCAAGCCCATGGTCTCCTCCATGGACCACAAACGTGCCAACGACAATGACACCGGCCTGAACACCGGCGGCATGGGCACGGTTGCCCCCAACCCCTACTACACGCCGGAAATTGCGCAGGAATGTATGGAAACGATCTTCCTGCCCACCATCCGGGCAATGGCGGCCGAGGGCTGCCCCTTTAAGGGCTGCCTGTACTTCGGCCTGATGCTCACACCGGACGGCCCCAAGGTCATCGAATACAACTGCCGCTTTGGCGACCCGGAGACGCAGGTGGTGCTGCCGCTGCTGCAGAGCGACCTGCTGGGCATCATGACCGCCTGCACCGAGGGTACGCTGGAAAACACTGAGGTACGTTTTGCAGACGGCGCTGCCGCCTGTGTCATCCTGGCCTCCGGCGGCTACCCGGTCAGCTACGAGAAGGGCAAGCCCATCGCAGGCCTGACCGAAGGCCAGCTCCCGGGCGAGCCGGAGGTGACGGTCTACCATTCCGGTACAGCGATCACCGAAGAAGGTCAGCTTGTCACCGCAGGCGGCCGTGTGCTGGGTGTGACCGCCACCGGCAAGGACCTGCCCCATGCGCTGACCCATGCCTATGAGGCAGCTGAAAAGATCACCTTTGAAAAGCTGCACCGCCGCAACGATATTGGCCTGCGCGCCCTGCGTGCATTGGCACAGCAGTAAAAAACGATAAAATTACAGGAGGGAACCACCCTTATGGTCTATCGTATTTATGT
>CAYXQN010000133.1:0-1255 GCA_964466825.1 uncultured Faecalibacterium sp.
AGCATCCATAACAAAAAAGCCGCCTTACCTGTTCGCAGCAGGCAGGGCGGCATGGAGCGTACAAGGAGGCTGCAATGCCAACAAAAATAAAAAAGCCCGTCGATGCGGCGAACATCGGCGAGCAAAAGTTTTCGACCAACAAAAACTTCCGGCTTGATTATACACCCGATCCCGGAGATTTACAATACGTTGGGATCGTTTATCTTGCCGAGGATCACACTGGGAACCGTTTTACGGCACACGCCACGCTGCACATCGCAAGGCACCAGTATGGCGAGCTGATCCACTGGAAGGAGTATCAGCTCAAAGGCAAAAATCCCCCGGATGCCCTCTATGCGCTGGAGATGCTGCTGCAGCATCTGGAGTTTTTGCGGGGCAACGGCCGGCACTACGTTTTTAACTCGATCGAAAGCATCCGTCTGCTGGATGACTGAAAAAGCTCTCCAATGGCGGCAGGAGATAAAACAAAAGCCGCTGCCAGTAATTTGAACCAACGAAAGGAGTGCTGTTATGTCTACAACAAGCAAAACCGCCCGCGGCTCCCAGCGCAAGCCCGCTCGGAGCCGCTCTGAAGGCGCTTGCTCCCTGGAAGTAGCCTTCCCTCTCCACTGTGCAAAACCCCGCCAGACCGCCCCAGAGGAGGTTTTGGTGATGTGTACCGAATGTGCCGAGGACTCCGCCCGGCTGCGTCTGCTGCCGGACCCGGCGGCGATCGTGCACATTATGGACGAAACCTTTGGAGAATACGGCTGGACACGCCGCTACTACTTCGCCGATGGACGGCTGTGGTGCGGCGTGGGCGTGTATCACCCGCTCTTTGCAAACTACGCCGTCAAGGACGCATCTACCCCGGCAGAAAAGCTGCACATCAAGAATCTGGACAAGTTCAAGGAGGACGGCAGCTTTCTGGCAGCCGCAGCGCTCTGGGGCGCGGGCAGCGATATCATGAGCCTGAAGCCAATGCTGTTCAAGGCCGATCAGGTCGAGATCTGCCCCATCCAGCGAGCGCAAAAGCCCGGCGAAAAGCCGGCTGTTGTCGGCTACCGGCTGGCAAGCATCCTGCATGTGGACAAGCTCCTGCGGGATGACGCCGGCCGGATCATCGGGGTGCAGCTCATTGACCGGGAAGGCCGCAAAGCAGTATGGCAGGAAAGCTGATCGGGCGGCTGCCGGTGGTCTATGACCCGGCTGCCCGGCGGCTGGAGGTGGAAAACGCCGGGGAATTTGTGGAAACGCAGATCTTCCAGCGGATCCA
>CAYXQN010000133.1:1355-4151 GCA_964466825.1 uncultured Faecalibacterium sp.
GCCGAAGATCCGATGATCACCGCCTACTGGCAGGAATGGAGGGAACCCTGATGGCAAAAAGCATCCTGCAAGCCCGGCGGGAGTGCTACGTCTGCCGCCGCTGGTACAACGTGAGCACCCTCTCCGGGCTGGAAGAGCATCATATCCTCACCGGACCGCTGCGCAGCTTTGCCGAGCGGGAAGGGCTGAAAGTCTGGCTGTGCCATCGGCACCACAACGAGCCGGGCTTTTCGGCGCATTTTGACCAAGCACTGGCTGCCGAACTGAAACAGACCGCACAAACACACTACGAGGACACACATGGCATCCATGCCCACGAGCAATGGATGACCACAGTGGGAAAGGACTATCAAAAATGCTGAATATCGTTGCACTGGAAGGTCGGCTGGTCGCTGATCCTGAACTGAGAACCACCCCGTCGGGCGTGAACGTCTGCAAGTTCCGCATCGCCTGTGACCGCAACTATGCCCCGGCGGGGCAGCAGCGTCAGGCAGACTTCATTGACATCGTAGCATGGCGGCAGCGTGCAGATTTCGTCTGCCGTTACTTTAGCAAGGGCAGCCTGATCGTCATTGACGGCTGCATCCAGACCCGCCCCTACGAGGACAAAAACGGGAACAAGCGCACCGCCTTCGAGGTCGTAGCCAACAACATCAACTTTGCCGGAAGCAAGTCCAACCAGAACCCCGGCGGGGCGGTCTCCCACGCACAGGCAGAACCCGCACCGGCAGCCGATGACGATGATTTCCGTGTAATGGACGACACCGATGATCTGCCGTTCTGAGAGGTGAAGTAAAATGACCGACAAAAGCTATCTTACGATTCAATCATGGATGGTTACAGACCTGCACCTGAAAGGCAATGAACTGATGGCGTATGCCTTGATCTGGGGCTTCAGTCAGGATGGACAGTCCTGCTTCTATGGCAGCTTCCAGTATGTGATGGCATGGTTGAGCATCGATAGGACGACCGCCATCCGTGTCCTGCAAAAGCTGGAAGCGAAAGGGCTGATCCGCAAGTGGCAAGAGACTGTCAACGGCGTAGCAAACAACCGCTATTCCGCCATCACCGACCCAGACGAGTTTGCAACAATCGTCCATGAGCAAAATGCCACCAGTGGTAAAATGCCACCAGTGGTAAAATGCAATTCAGACCCGTTGCAAAACACCGCTCAGACCCATGGCAAAATGCAACCCAATAATAAAGCTAGTAATAAATATAATAATAAACCCCGCGCGCGCGGGTGCGAGAAGGACGATCAGACCGACACCCCCGCAGACGTATTCATCAATTTTGCAAATGGCAACCAAGTTCTATTGCAAAGCCTGCAAGAGTTTGACGAATACCGGCGCATCCTCGCTGCCAAGGATAAAAAGAAAGCGTGGACAGCGCTGGCAGCAAAGAAAATCTGTAAGAGCCTTATGCGTCTGACCAAAGAAGCGGGTGTACAGAACTGCGTCGGGTACATGATCGCCATGCTGGATCAGAGCATTGAAAACAGTTGGACGGGCGTATTTGCCGCCAAGGATTTTATCGACCGGGCACCGCAGCCGCCCCGGCGGGCCGTGGAGCCGGACAAGCCCCGCTTTGTGACCAGTGATATGACGCTGGAAGAGCTGCTGGGAGGTGGAAAGACATGAAGGAGTGGACAAGCGCCCAGTGTCACCAGCTTGCCGTGATCGGTGCCGCTATCCTTGACCCGGCTGCCTGCAAAGCCAGCGTGGAACGTCTGACGCCGGATATGTTTGAAGACGGCCCCCTGCGCCAGCTCTTTGGAGCGATCCGTTTGCAGCTCACCACCGGGCACAATGTGGATGCTGTCATTCTGGAAAAGATGCTGGGGATGGAGTTCCGCAGCCTGATCCTGACCGCTGCTGACACCGTGCCGACCATCAGCCATGTGCAGGACTACGAAGCACTGGTGCTGGAGGATCACCGCAAGCAGCTCCTGCGAGAGCTTGCCGCCAGCGTGATCCAGAGCGCCGCAGACTCGGACAGCCTGTGCCGGGAGCTTGCCGAAGCCCTGAAGCAGCAGGACGCGCTCCGGCAGGAATCGGTCAATGCGCATGTCAAAGAGTTTGCCGAAGTGTGGGAGGAAGCCCTGCACTGGCTGGATCAGCCGGACACCAACGCCCGGCTGTGCTGGCAGGAAGTTGATCGCTACGGGTTGTTCGGGCAAAGCATGGTCACCGTATTCGCCGGTCGCCCCGGTCAGGGCAAGACCGACCTCGCTCTGGCACTGGCCTTGAAGCTCAGCACCAGCTACCCGGTCTACTATCTGACGATGGAAGAGGACCGGCGCAAGCTGATGATGCGCACCATGTCCAAGCTGACCCGAATCAACTCCTCCCGCCTGCGGGATCGCAAGCTGACAGATCAGGAGCGGGAAAGCCTGAACAACGCCTTTTCGCTCATCAAGCGGCATTCCCGGATGATCTACGATGACGGCACCAACATGACGGTAGATGCCATCCGTGCCCGGGTGCAGCAGTACAAGCCCCGCATCGTGTTTGTGGATCACATCGGTCTGATCGCGGATACCGTACCCGGTCGCAAGGAGTACGAGCGACTTGCGGATGTGACCCGCCAGCTCAAAACGCTTGCGCTGGAGACCGGCTGCACCATCGTGGAGCTGGTGCAGCTCAACCGCACCACTGACCGTTCCGGCGGCGTGAAGAAAGCCGCTCTCGGAGATCTGCGCGGCTCCGGCACCATCGAACAGGACGCAGACGCTGTGGTGTTCATCGAGAACGAAGTCAACGGCACACGGCAGCTCAACGGTCCGAACGATTATTT
>CAYXQN010000134.1:0-4078 GCA_964466825.1 uncultured Faecalibacterium sp.
CGGGGTTTTATAATACCCAGCCGCCAGAGGGCGGCTTTTTCATTACACACAAACAAGAGAGGTGGTGACGTGTCCAACGAAGAAAACCTGATCCCGATCGAGGTCGTGAACTCGAGACGAACTCGAGAAGAGCATAGCCGGGACAGCCAAAAGGGCGGCATTGCATCCGGCAAGGCGCGCCGCCGCAAACGATCCATGAAAGAGGCGGCTGACCTTTACCTCAGCCTGCCGGAGACCGACCGCCGCACCGTCAATGCGATGCTGCGGGATCAGATCGACCCGGAGGACATCGACAACCAGATGAGCGTGGTGGTGGGCATTGCTTCTGCTGCAAAGCGTGGAGATGCCCGCGCTGCAACTGTCCTGCTGAAGATGCTGGGCGAGGAAGCGCCGGTAGAAGACACCGGTGCTGATACCCTTGCAAAGGCTGCGAAACTGCTGGGAGGTGTGGACAGTGCCATTGACTGAGTTCCAGCAGGATTTTTTGACGCACTGTAACCACCGCTGGAACATCAAGACCGGGGCGACCCGCTCGGGCAAGACCTACCTTGACTGCGCTGTGACTATCCCCAAACGGCTGCTTGCAGCTCGGGGCGAGGGACTATGCGTCATGCTGGGCAACACCCTTGGCACACTGGAACGCAACGTGCTGGAGCCGATGCGCAGTATCTGGGGCGCAGATCTTGTGGGCACTGTGCGCACCACCGCGGCGGGCAACGTGGTGCAGCTCTTTGGGCAAAAGGTGTATGTACTGGGTGCGGACAACAAAAAGCACATTGCCCGCATCCAGGGCGCTGCCTTTGAGTACGCCTATGGGGACGAGATCACCACATGGGATGAGGGTGTGTTCCAGATGCTCAAGAGCCGCCTGAGCTGCCCACACAGCCATTTTGACGGTACCTGCAACCCGGATAATCCGCAGCATTGGTTCAAGAAGTTCCTCGACAGTGATGCCGACATCTACTGTCAGGCGTACACCATCGACGATAACCCCACCCTACCGCCGGAGTTCGTTGCCCAACTGAAAAAAGAGTACACCGGAACGGTCTACTACAACCGCTTCATTCTGGGGCAGTGGGCAGCGGCGAACGGCATTATCTACCGTCCCTTTGCAGACAGCATCGCCGCCGGGGACAAGCGCTTCTGTTGGGCAGAAAAAGACCCGCCCAAGCCGTGGCGCATCCACATCGGTGTGGACTTCGGCGGCAACGGCTCCCAACACGCCTTTGTTGCGACCGGCATCCTGCCCGGATACAAGGGCATTGTCGCTCTGGCAAGTGCCCGTATCGACCCAAAAAATCAGGATGCAGACCGTTTGGCGGCGCAGCTCATTGACTTCTGCACGGCGGTATTTGCCCGGTATGGCGAGATCCACCACATCTTTTGCGACTCTGCTGAGCAGACCCTGATCTCTCACCTGCGCACCCGGCTGCGCGCCTGTCCCTTGGGCTGGCTGGGCGATCGGGTGAACAACGCCGCAAAATGTCCCATTCTCGACCGCATCCGCCTGACATCCATTCTCATGGGTGGCGGGCGTTTTTGGTATATGCCGGAGGCTGGCACCCTGCGGGACGCACTGGCAGCCGCTCTCTGGAGCCAGAAGCACCCCGGTGTGGACGAGCGGCTGGACGATGGCAGCACCGACATTGACACCCTTGACGCTTTTGAATACACCATTGAACGATACCAAAGGAGCTTGACCAGCCGATGAACATTGGAGCTTTTATCGCATACCTGAACAAGAACAAAGGCTGGCACCTGGATGCTGCCTATTATGGTCACATCGAGGAATGGCGGCAGTGGTGGCAGGGCAATGTGCCTGGCGTTCACACCGTAGCCTACGACCGGGAGGACGGCACCCACAAGCGCCGCCGGGCTTCTCTGCGGATGCCCAAGCGTGCCTGTGAGGACTGGGCGAATCTGCTGCTCAACGACAAGACCACCTTCCAGATCGGAGACGAAAAGTCCTCCGAGTATCTGCTGGGCACGGATGAACAGCAGACTGGCGGGCTTTTGCGTCAGCTCCACTTCTGGGAGAACGCGAACCGGCTGGTGGAAAAGGCATACTGGTCCGGCACTGGAGCTTTTGTCCTGAGCGTGGAGGGATTAACCACCCAGGCAGACGGCGAAGCGCTGCCCAGCCCGGCGGGACGCATTCGGCTGGACTACGATCCTGCTTCCTGCATCCTGCCCATCCGAGTGGAGCGTGGCGTGATACTGGATGCCGCCTTTGTCTCCGAGTGTCTGATAGACGGCAAGCGCTGCGCTTACCTCCAGACTCACACGAGCGAGGGCATCCGCCGCACCATCCGCAACGAGTGGTTTGAGATCAGCGACGAACCATCCGGCGCACCGAAATTCACACCGCTCGGTAAGGTCCCTGATGGCATGGCCGCCCAGATCACTGTGGAGGACTCCCCGGCATGGTTCAGCCTGTTTTCCCCGGCGGCGCTCAAGAACATCGACTGCGGCGCAGGGCTGGGCATGAGCGTCTTTGCCGAGGCACTGGACACGGCGCAGGGCATCGACCTTGCATTTGACAACTACCGGGAGGATATCCGGCTGGGTCACAAGAAGATCTTTTACAGCTCCGACATCTGCCGCACCGAGATCGACCGGGACGGCGTTGCCCGTCACATCCCGCCGGATGATGACGTTGTAAGCCAGTTTGTCATCCTGCCCGGTAAAGACGGCGGCATCGACCTGCCCGCTGAGTGGCACGAGCACAATCCGGATCTACGCACCGAGCAGAACCATCAGGCGGTGCAGGATATGCTCAACCTGTTCAGTTTCCAGTGCGGGCTGGGGTGTCACCGCTACAGCTTCGACCGTGGCACAGTGACCACCGCCACCGAGTACAACGGCAGCCGTCAGGACCTGGTGCAGAGTGCCAACAAGAATCAGATCCCCATCGAGACGGCGCTGATCGGCATCCTGCGCGCCATCCTCTGGGCGGCAAAGAACCTGCTGGGCGCAGATGTGGATCCTGAGACCAGCATCTCGGTCAACTGGGATGACAGCTATATCACCGATGCCGAGACCCGCATCAACCAGCTGCGGGATGACGCTCTGAGCGGGCTTGTGCCCCGCTGTCGCTACCTTGCCGCACGCTATGGACTGAGCGAGGAGGAGGCGCACCGCTGGGCAGAAGAAGCGAAAGCTGACACTCACACGGATGATATACTGACCTTTGGAGGTGCCTGATGTTATCGCCCCGTGAGCTGGACCGGATGCCGGACGAGTTTGTGGCACTCTGGCAGCAGGTCGAGGACGAGATCCTGCGGGATGCTGCCCGGCGCATCGCCAAGACCGGTAAACTGACCGAGACTGCCAACTGGCAGCTCTGGCGCTACCAGCAGACCGAGGCGGTGCGTCAGCGGGTAGTCAAGCTCCTTGCACAGTACAGCGGCAAGAGCGAAAGCACCATCCGCCGCCTGCTCAAAGCCGCCGCTACTGAAGCGCTGGAGCGGGAGGACGAGATCTATTACCATTACGGCAAGGATGTGCCGCCCTTTGAGGACAGCGCAGCGCTCAACAACCTGCTGACTGCCGGGGCGGCGCAGACGAACGGCACATGGCAGAACCTGACCGCCACCACCGCCAACACGGTGAGCGGTGCGTTTGAGCGCACCCTTGACACGGCGTGGGGCAAGGTGTCCACCGGAGCGTTCGACTACAACACCGCCATCCGGCAGGCGGTCAACAGCCTTGCGGACAGTCTGCCCTTTGTCACCTACCCCAGCGGGCACACCGACACGCTGGAGGTCGCCGCCCGCCGTGCGGTGCTGACCGGCGTAAACCAGACCGCTGGCAAGCTCCAGATCGCCCGGATGGACGAGGCAGGCTGCGAGTTTGTGGAAGTGACCGCCCACGGCGGTGCACGCCCTTCGCACGCTGTCTGGCAGGGCAAGCGCTACCACCGGGGCGGCGCGATCGACTATCTGGGTGTACATTACCCGGACTTTGAAAGCGCCACCGGCTACGGAACCGGAGCGGGGCTGTGCGGCTGGAATTGCCGCCACACCTTTTTCGCCGTCTTCCCCGAGCTGGGCAGTGCCCCGGCTTGGACGCAGGAAGA
>CAYXQN010000135.1:0-4068 GCA_964466825.1 uncultured Faecalibacterium sp.
ACCTCACCCAAAAAGAAAAAAGGGCCATGTATCCAAGGGTACATGGCCCTTTTAGTCTATTTTAACGAGGGAATTCCATCGAATTGTACGGAATGTACAAAAAGGGAAGCGAAGGGTTGTTTTTTGGTTGACAAATCAAAAAAAGAACGGTACAATAGGGGAGTCCTCAGCTCGAGGACGTTTACTCATTCAAGCCCCTGGTAAGCTTACGATCAGCGCGATGGTCCCTAAAAACCAAAGGTATGGTTACAATCCTTCCGTGGGCAAGAACTAAACAAAGAGGAGATACTACTATGTTCGAAGACAAGACTTTAGTTTGCAAGGACTGCGGCAAGGAGTTTGTTTGGACTGCTGGTGAGCAGGAGTTCTACGCATCTCGTGGCTTCGAGAACCAGCCCCAGCGCTGCAAGCCCTGCCGTGACGCTCGTAAGAACGGCGTCCGTGGCGGCAACACCGGCAGCGAGCGTCAGATGTTCGACGCTACCTGCGCAGCTTGCGGCAAGGCTTGCAAGGTTCCCTTCCAGCCCCGTGAGGACCGTCCGGTCTACTGCTCCGACTGCTTCGCTCGCATGAAGCAGAACTAATTCAGCGCTGATTTTATTTTAAATTAGAACTGCTCGTCCCCATGTCCGCAAGGACATGGGGACTTGTTTTTTGCACAAAACAAAAGCTCCCAAAAAGGGGAGCTTTCGTTTTGTTGTTTTTTCACATCAGCGGTGCAATGATCTTGAGCACACACCCCATCAGACGCAGCAGGAACCTGCCCTGCCAGATACTCTGCCGGGTCGGCTCAATGTGCCGGCAGTCCGCAAGTGTCCTCTGGAAGTCCGCCTCCATATCCCGGATGCAGTCCACTTTGCGCATCCAGACCGCATTCTCAAAGTGATGGTACAGGCTGCGGTAATCCAGATTGATGGTGCCAACCACCGCCTCCACGCCGTCTGCCACAACGACCTTTGCATGGACAAAGCCCGGGGTCCATTCGCTGATCTTCACCCCCGAGGAAAGCAGTGCCTTGTAGTGCGTCTTTGCCAGCGCATACGCCGACTTTTTATCCGGCACACCCGGCAGGATCAGGTGCACATCTACGCCGCGCTCGGCTGCAAATCGCAGTGCCCGTTCCAGCTCACCATCCAGGATGAGATAGGGTGTCATGATATGCACATATTCCTGTGCGCGGTTCAGCAGGTCGATATAGACCATCTCGCCTACCCGTTCACCATCCAGCGGGCAGTCTCCGTAGGGCACCACAAAGCCGGTGGCATTTTGCGCCGCCGGGATCTCCTGTACCAGAAAACGGTCAAATTCCGGTGGCAGCAGCACGCTCCACATCTGCAAAAACAGCGCAGTCATTGAGCGCACACCCTCGCCCTTGAGCATGATGGCCGTATCCTTCCAACGGCCAAACCGTTCGATCTCGTTGATGTATTCGTCGGCCAGATTGACTCCGCCGGTAAAGCCGGTGTGTCCATCCACGATCAGGATCTTGCGGTGATCCCGGTAATTGTAATGGGTCGATACAAACGGCGTTGCAGGTGAGAACACCCTGCAGCGGATGCCCAATGCCTCCAGCCGCTTGGGATAATCCCGCGGCAGGGTCGAAAACTCACAGGTACCGTCATACATCACCCGCACATCCACGCCCTGCGCTGCCTTGCGGGCCAGCACTTCCAGCACTTTGCCCCACATCAGCCCTTCATCAATGATAAAATACTCCAGAAAGATGTACTGCTGCGCCAGCTCCAACTCCTGCAAGAGTGCAGCAAATTTTGCTTCGCCGCTGTCGAAATAGGTCACTGCGGTATTTTCATACACCGGAAATCCGCCGCCCTTGCCACGCAGGTAACGCTCCAGCGAAGCAGCTCCCGGGCAGTCCTCCTTCAGATGTTGGAGCGTCTGTTCCTCCTGAGGCAACTTTTCCCGGATCTGTCCTTCCAGCTCCTGCAGCCGTGCCGTCAGCAGTCGGTGCCCCACCTCTTTTTGGGTATAGAAGAACAGCGGCACTCCCAGCACCGGCATCACAGCGACCACCACCAGCCAGGTAATGCGCACACTGTTGTTCATATCCAGATTGAGCAGATACAGCACCATGGCTGCCGTGACCAGCACTGTGCCGCCGAAATAGTGCGGCAGCAGCTCACCAAACCACCGCATCAGGCTGAACAATGCCGCCATCTGTAAAAACAGCAGCACCAAAACGATGCCCAACCGGCTGAAAATGGCGTGCACGATCCCCTTATGCCCTTTTTTGAGCAGACGGATCGTACCGTCCTCAAACACCTTCACCTTTTGTTTTACATTTTTTTGCAGCTGTTCTTTCTTCATTTTGCCCTCGTGTGTTTTATTCGATCAGTCCCAGATGGACAAAGGCATCGTACAAGCCGTTCTTGTCCACATCGCCGGTCACATAGTCTGCCGCCGCCTTGATCTCCTCACCGCCGCTGCCCCAAGATGCTCCAACAGCACCTCCACCGCTGAAGCCGGCAGCCGATTCTCATAGTCCACCAAAGTGCTGTCAATGTCGATCCGTAAGATCTTACTCATAGGTTTGCCCTCCTGCACGAAGTTTTTTATACTTCCAGTATGGCAGAAAAAATCCCTTTCCGGTAGGAGAGTTTCGCCGACATCCTACAAAAAAATCGTTATCGACGCTGCAGGGCTACTGCATAGCCGCCCTGCAGCGCATGACAGTGTTCTGCCAACGCTTTTTCCACCTTGCAAAGCCCACGGTGCTGCCACGGGTCATTGAACCAGTAATGGTCCTCATCATACCCCACCAGCAGTACACAGTGCTCACCGTTCTTCCACGCAAAGTCGCTGCCGTCCGGCAAAAGCCAATGGTCTTCGCCCTTCGGCTGTGGGTCAAAGTTCAGGGTGGTCCAGAACACCACCGGCATCCCTGCGTCAATGTACCGGCACAGCTCCTGCACGGGAGTGCCGCTTTCGTCCATCACCGCAAATTTCTCCTCCGCTCCGGCCTCTGCCAGAGCACTTTGCAGCGCCGCCACGATGCAGGGTGCATAGCACCCGCAGCCGGTGGCATCATGCGGATCTCCGGGGTAGATGGTGTGCGGGTCCGGCCCTGAACGCTTGCCGCCGCACTCCGTATAAGGCTGCTGCGGCAAATGCCGCACAATAAATTCCTCTGGACCAATACGCACCCCTGCCGTTTGCAGCAGCATCACGGCGCTTACGCTTTCGCATCCATTGACCCAGCGCTCTGTCTGGTCGATGATGGGTGCCAAAATAAGTTTTTTCATAAAAAACTCCTGTAAAGCAGGTTCCAGTCTGTCAAAACAGAGCGATTTGTGGTACAATGTGTGGTAAGAATGTCCGCCAGGCAGCACTCTGCCGCAGTGGCAGCATATCACCGTTATTATAATTCATTTCTGCTTATTTTTCCACAGGAAACAGCAGATTTCACACAGGAGGATCTCTCGGCTATGAAAAATCTGATCGTCGGTATCGCAGGCGGCTCCGGCAGCGGCAAGACCACTCTGGCTCTGCGCCTGAAAGAACGCTTTGGTGAGGACGAAGTTCGTCTGATCTCCCATGACAGCTACTACAAGCGCCATGACGAGCTGCCCTACTCGGAGCGCTGCAAGCTGAACTACGACCACCCGGATGCCTTTGACAACGACCTGCTGGTGTATCACCTGAAAGAGCTGAAGTCCGGCCATGCCATCGACTGCCCCATCTATGATTACGCAGACCACAACCGCAGCAACGAAGTGCAGCACATTAAACCCGCTCCGGTTCTGATCGTAGAGGGCATCCTGCCCTTTGCCGAGCCCGCCCTGTGCGCCCTGTTCGACTACAAGATCTTTGTGGATACCGATGCAGACGAGCGCATCCTGCGCCGCATCCTGCGGGATGTCAAGGAGCGCGGCCGCTCTCTGGACAGCGTCATCGAGCAGTACCGCGACACAGTCAAGCCGATGCACGAAGCCTTTGTGGAGCCCAGCAAGCGCAACGCCGATATCATCGTGCCCTTCGGCGGTGAGAACGACTCCGCCATCGAGATGCTGGTGCCCCACATCCGCAGCCTGATCGAAAAAGCAAATATGC
>CAYXQN010000136.1:0-4067 GCA_964466825.1 uncultured Faecalibacterium sp.
ATAAACAAGCAAACGCCGCCCCGGACAGAAAGTTTCTGCCATGGGCGGCGTTTTTATATATGGCTGGAAGGAGGAGAAGGAGGGAACCGTGTGCCACGGATTTTTCTCTGCATCAAACCACTTTTTATGATTTCTCTGTGATGCAGTTTTCACGAACGGGTCATTCTTGGATACCCCAAGGGCATGCAAGTTCTTTGTCTGCTTTTCTGTGTTGCAGTGTTTTATTCTTATCCGTCAGTCAGAGTCAACTCCTGCAGTAAGGTCAGAGAATACTCATACAGAAACAGCTTCTTCGGCTCCTTCAGAAAAGGCCCCACCAGCTTTTCCATCCGCTCAAAACGATAGAACAGCGTTGTTTTGTGGATGAACAGTGCTTTGCTTGTTTCGGTCATGCTGCGTCCGCAGGCAAAATAAGCGGTCAAAGTCTCTATGTATTTGGTATGGTGCTCCCGGTCGCTTTCCACAAGTCTGAGGATATGCGGATGGATGTGCAGAGGCAACACGTCCGCTCCGTAGGCCGACAGACAGGCGCAGGTTGGCAGATGCTCCTCATAGGAGATGATCTCCGGTAGTGTACCGTTCTGTGCCATAGCGCGTCCGGCATGCACCAGCTCCCGCGCCTGCGCATAGGCCGTTGCTGTTTCTGTGAGTTTTGTGTAAGGAGCGCTGGCCGCGATGTGAAAATGGTGATAGTTCAGCCAGTGACGCAGCCGGATACGGGTCTCTCCGTGACGGCTCACATCCAGACTTCCGGGTCCAAGAACAAGGATCCGTTCCTTGTAACAACAGCAGATGCAACCCGGAAAGACATTCCGCAGCTGCGCCGAAAGCTGTTCCGGGCGCAATGCGGCAAAAAGCGAGACTTCATTGGTAAACAGGCAGCCCAGACGATAGGACGAAAGTGGTGCCCATCCGGATTGTTCCAGCCTTGCCTGTGCGATTTCTGGATCCGTCAGCTGGCCGAGGGCAAGCTGCAGAAGCACATTTTCCTGCATCTGACGCCCGGCATCTGGTTCCACACCGCCGCTGCGTTGTATCACAACTGCAACCGCTTGCGCCAATGCTGACCAGCAGGGAATGACTTCTTGTTTCGGTTCCTCCTCTCTGCGCTGGAACAGGTAGCCCAGCACCTGCCCGCCATACAGTACCGAACAGAAGATCTCCCACTGCCCGATGCTGTTATTATAGAACCAGAACGGTTCCGGCGAACTTTGAAGCTTCTGGGAAATGCCTTTCGCCTGTATTTCCTCTACGATCTCCGGCCGCATGATCTGCCGGTTGGACTGCTGCACCACAAACACATTATCGTTGCAGGTCAGATGCGATGGCACCAACAGATTATACGCTGCATCGCAGACCGAGATGGCTTCCAACCCGGACGCTGCCGCATCGTCCAGCAATTCTTCCAGCGTACATGCCTGTGACAGTTTTCGTAAAAGCCGACCGGTGAACGCCTCAGCTTCCATGTACTCACGCTCCTTTCCGTTGATGCTATAAATGTAGCATAGTTTTCGGTAAAAAGCCAGAATATTCCCATCGTTCATGCGATGAAAAGCGGATTTTTATTTGTTACACTTATAACAAGTGAGCGGTGCAGAGGAGCGCCGCCCCACAGGAAAGGATACAGAAGAATGGAAAAGATTTCACGTAAAAGCTTTCTGAAGCTGGCTTCTGCCGCAGCCATGAGCGGCATCACGGTCGGTACGTTGAGCGCCTGCAGCTCCAAGGATACAGCAGCTTCTTCCGCTGTTTCCGAGGCACAGGCACTGTATACCGCAGGTACTTACAATGCCACTGCACAGGGTATCAACGGTGATGTCACCGTCAGCATGACCTTTGATGCTTCCAGCATCACTGAAGTGGTTGTCGATGCTTCTGGTGAGACAGAATCCATCGGCGGTACCGCTGCTGAGACCCTGACCAAGAGCATTCTGGATGCACAGAGCAGCGAAGTGGATGCCGTTGCCGGTGCGACCATTACCTCCAATGCCATCAAGGAAGCTGCCGCAAAGTGCATTGCGCAGGCCAAAGGCGTGAACCCGGACTCTATGAACGTCCAGACGGAGAAGATCAGCTGGCGCACCGCTCCCGAAGCCATCTCCGAATCTGAGATCTCCTCCACCGAGACTGCCGATGTTGTGGTCATCGGCTTTGGTCAGGCCGGTCTGGCCTGTGCCCGTGCTGCCGTTGAGGGCGGTGCATCGGTCATCGTAGTGGAAAAGATGCCCGAGGATAGCCACGCGTGGACCGGCTGCGACTTCGGCCACATCAACTCTCAGTGGCTCAAGGAGCAGGGCATCCCCGAGGTCGATCCTGTGGAAGTGCTGAACGACTGGCAGCTGCGCGGTTGCAATATGTCCAATCCTAATCTGGTCATGCAGTATCTGAAGAACTGCGGCGATACCTTTGACTGGTTCATCAGTCTTGCCAGCGATGAGGATAAAAAGCAGCTGCGTGCATTCCACAATCCGTATCCCACCAACTTCAAGGGTCAGCTGGCCGATCAGAAATTCTGGAACGGTACAGCTCAGTTCCCCGGTATCTTCTTTGAGGGCAGCTACACCGTCACTGAGCACAGCAAGGTCGTGGCAAAGTACATTCAGGACAAGGGCGTGCGGGTGTTCTATAGCAATGATGCTCAGTACCTGGAAAAGGATGCTTCCGGCCGCGTAACTGGTGTCATTGCCAAGGGTGAGAACGGTTATGTGCGTTACAACGGTACCAAGGGCGTTGTTCTGGCTGCAGGCGACTTCTCTACCGATGCCGAGATGGTGGATGAGCTGTGCCCGAATATCAATGCGCTGAACTACACCGGCGATGGCAGGAAGATCACCGGCATGGCCCGTGACGGCAAGGGCATCAAGATGGGTGTCTGGGCTGGCGGCAAGCTGGAGCCGGGTCCCCTGTCTACCATGGGCGGCACTTTCTTTTTCCCCAGCGGACTGCTTGGTTCCTGCGGCAACCTGTGGCTGGACAACGACTGTAACCGCTTCTGCAACGAAGCTTTCGGCGATCCTGTGTTTGCCGGTGCCGAGGCTGCCCGTCACAAGGGCACCATTTACAGCGTGTTCGATGCTGATATCTATGAGCAGCTGCAGTCCTTCCCCGCTGGTCATGGTTCGGCTTTTGTCAATGATCCTATCTACAAGGCGAATCTCGAAAAAGCTCTGGCGGATGCCTATGCAGCCGGCAAGGACGGCGTGGACGAGTGCCTGACCATGACCGGCGGCACGATCCGCCTGTTTGCGGCGGATACGCTGGATCAACTGGCCGATTATCTGGGTCTGACCGGCGAGAAAAAGGAGAACTTCCTCGCTTCCGTTGAGAACTACAATGCTAAGTGTGCTGCCGGTTATGATGATGACTACGGTAAGGACCCCAGTGTGCTGTTTGCTGTGCAGAAGGCTCCTTACTATGCTTTCAGTAAGGATATTTATGCAGGCTATGAGTTCCTGTGCACCACCGGCGGTCTGTGGACGGACAACAATCAGAACGTTTATGATGAGCATCTGGATGTGATCCCCGGTCTGTATGCAACCGGCAACTGTTGCGGTCGTCGTTTCGGTGTGCAGTACAGCACGCCCATTGCCGGTGTCAGCGTTGGCATGGCACAGACGCTGGGTCGCATTCTGGGCACCCATCTGGCACAACTGTAATCCTGCGTTTCTTTCTTCTTTTCATAAAAGAGGGCCGGAAGTCTCTGATCGACAGAGACTTCCGGCCCTCTTCGTTTAATGAAGCCAGTCGTTTTACCTTCTCGACGGAATACGCCGGGCGAGATGCGACAGTTTGACCGCACAAGCCCGACACCCATTCCGCTGAAATCCGGGCAGGATAAGCTTCCGGATGAGGAAGACACACCAACCACGACCAAAGCATTTCAATACAGCTTCACCCGTGGTGCCGGATATTAAAGGATGGATAAATAATGCTGACCAACGAAACCATAGCAGTCCGGCTGTCGTTTCGCGGCGGCGTAAGCAGGGTACAGAGGAAATCTGCTCATCTTAAAAAATGTCTGCGCAGAAACATGAAAATAGAATTGACAAAGCGGTGCGGCAGGAATA
>CAYXQN010000137.1:0-3981 GCA_964466825.1 uncultured Faecalibacterium sp.
ATAGGCTCTCCTTATGCCGGGGTCATTCCGGCTTTTTTTTGAGCGGACGGCGGCGTGCGGCATTTTTGAGAAAATCGTTTCCGCTGGGGGTCTCGCGGTCCACACGCAGATTACGGCTGGCTCCTGCAAGGGCCACGGGGCCGCGCACATCGTGGACGGTCCGCAGGCCTTTGGCGTTCCAGGTTTTGAGAATGCTGTTCCAGTACCACAGGTCCCGCTTGGAGCCTGCCTGAACGGCTGCTTCCTGCACCATGGCGTCATCGTAGCGATATACTTCATACCAGCGGGCAATGGCTTTTCGGCCGCCCAGAGTCAACTCGCTTTCGGCAATGCCAAGCAAACTGCTGACGTACTGTTCGCGGCTTTTGCGCAGCTCCAAAAGCTTCAGATGCGCATCTGCCTGTTCGCCGGTCTCCACGCCTTCCGCACGCCAGACCTTCAACTCGTGGTTTACAGCAGCCAGTGTGCGTTTGCCGCAGCTGGAAACATAAGCCACACAAAGCATAACCGTCTCGGGTGCAAATCCTTCCTGCACATACAGGTTGACCAGTTTCTCCATTTCCTTGTGGGTCAAAGGACGGGCAAAACCGGTCTGCGCACAATCGATCAGGCTGGAGATCATGGGGTCGGTACGGCTGGCTGCTGAGATTTCGGCCCAGGTCATAGGGGCTGGCGCGCTGGGCTCGCTGCCCGGGGCGGTGTTTTCTTCGTAACGCTCCAGCAGTCCGGCGCCGGCCCAGAACGAAAGTGCACTCTCGGCACTGATGCGGCTGCGCAGTTTGAGGTCTGCGCAGATCTTATCCGGATCGGTCACGCCAGTGGCCAAAATATACAGAGCGACCCGGACATTGTATTCTTCTGCAATGCCAAGCTTGGCAAAGACCAGCTGCGGCACGGCAATGGTATCACCGTTGAGTTTTTTAAGACGATAGATCATGGTTGCCTCGTTTTATTGTTCTTCTGCGGTCTCATCTGCAGGCGGCGTCCAAGGGTCGCAGTCAAGCATACTGGGACAGTTTTTCCAACGCTCAGGGTCTGCCTGGAACGCTTCTTCCAGGCAGTGAGCGGCGGCGTCACGGCCTGCATCGTTCAATGGAAAGACCTCTTGTCTGCGCAAGGCGGGGGCGGTCATTTCCAGTGTCCAGGGGTCCGGCCAGTAATCCAGTGTGAGAATGCTTTCTTCTTTTTGAGCCTCGGGCCCGGCCTTCGGATCCGGAACCGTCCGTTTGCCGGGCGTGAGCCGATAACGCAGACCGTATTCGTTGCCGCTGTAGCTGTTTTTGCACTTGAAGTAGTGCAGTAAGGGGACAAAGATCATGATGTGTCCTTTCTGCTGGAGCCGATAGGCCAGCTGATTCTATTATAAAAACAAGCTGGCAGAAATGCAACTGTTTTTGACCGCCTGGCTCAAAAGCGGGAAATTAAAAATGGCTCCCAGCCAACAGGCTGGAAGCCATCGATATGCGGGAGAAGGGGGTCGAACCCTCACTCTTTCGGAACTGGTGCCTAAAACCAGCGCGTCTGCCATTCCGCCACTCCCGCAGATACGCCATATAGTTTACCAAGTTTCCGGCAAAATGTCAATCGTTCCATTCGGCAGACAAGCGGTCATAGCCTGAGCAGATCGGCAGTATCGCTGCCTAAAAGCAGATCCCAGGAACCATCGGGTGGAGCATCGCAAAAAGCAACCAGCACCGAGTCAGTGCTTTTTTTGCCAATGGACAGTCCGGCGGCAGGCATTGCGGGCAGCAGACACCGCCCTGCAATGGTACTGCAAGGCAGAAATTGCAGGTTCAGTTCCGGGGTGGGGGATGCAGCTGTTCCGGAAAAGTATGCATCCAGAAAGGTGCACAGTGCAGAGGAAAGGTTCTGACGGATGACCGGATACCGTACCAATACCACCGCCCGCCGGCTGAGTGGTGCCTGAATCGAAAAGCCGGTGTCGTAAAATGCCTGAAGAGGAACAGCAGTTCCATCGGCAAGTTCCAGCGTAGCAGGCAGACTGGCGGTCTGTGTGTGACCAAAACAATAGAGAGCAAGCTGCAGTGTGGCTGAAACACCGGCGCAGCACAACAGCAGCCGGCCGGGGCTGAGCGGAAGATAGATGCTTCCGTTGTTGGTGTGGACACCGGGCAGGATCACAGCTCCGCACAGCAAAAAATTGAGCAGGCAGTACCATACGCAGAGCCGCAAAAAGCTGCGTTTGTTCCGGCAGCCATAAGTAACAGCGATAGCCAGAGTGCAGGTGAGGATCTTGTAAAGCAGGCTGAGCGGTGCTGGCAACTCTGGTGCCAGCAAAATCAATGTAGAGAGGGAGGCTGCCGATGCACCGGCACACAACCGCAGCCCCTGGCATCGCTGCGCAGAAAGCAGACCGGCTCCTAGTAGCATAGCTGCTCCAATGACAAAATTGGTCAGCAACAACTCGTCCAGATAGATCACGGTCTTCATGCAGCAGGCCTCCGTTTCTTTGGCCAGTTTAAGTGGGACCCGGCAAAAAGCTGGTCTAACCAGAAAAACAACGGAAAAACAAAGGAAAGTGCGGTCGTTCGCAATAAAGATTCTCCCGGAGTGCATACTAAGGGAGAATCTTTGAAGTGGGGTGCCGGGAAATGCACAGATCGACCGTTCATCGAATGATAAAAATTGCAGCGGCCTATGGGATCGTAGCACTTGTGGTTCTGTTGGGCTGGCTGTGGCGTGCATTGCCGGACCGTATCATTCTGGAACCGGGCCAGCCGCTTGTTCTGCAACGTTTTTTCTGGGTGGAGCCTCTGCGCAGCAAGGGCAGCCGGAATGTGGCTAGTACCCGTGCGGTGGGCAGTTACCAGACAACACTGGCTCTGGGTGGATGGCTGCCACTGAAAACCATCCGCACACAGATCATGGAGCGCCCAATAGTCACGGTGTGCGGGATCCCCTTTGGTGTAAAAATGTTCTCGGAAGGAGCGCTGGTGGTCGGCTTTACGGAGATCCATACCCGGCAAGGTGCAGCAGTACCAGCAAAGCGTGCGGGCCTGCGTTTGGGCGACCGTGTGATCCGTGTGGGGCAAACAGAGACCCAAAGCAATGATGAGATCGCTGCAGCATTGGAGAAATCAGGAGGAAACGACCTGCGGGTAGTCTATATTCGGGACGGTCAGCAGTGCGAAACCACTCTGACTCCTGTGTGGGATACGCAGGCCCAGCAGTGGCGTGCAGGGATGTGGGTGAGGGATTCCTCGGCCGGTGTAGGGACGCTGACCTTTGTCAATGAGGCAGATCACACATTTGGAGGGCTGGGGCATCCAATCAGTGACAATGACACCGGCGAAAGCATCGCCCTGCGCAGCGGCGAGATCGTAGCCTGCGAGATCGTAGGCTGTACAAAAGGGACCGCAGGCAGTCCTGGTGAGCTGAAGGGACGTTTTGTTGGCAGCCATGCTCTGGGTACGATTCAGGTCAACAGTTCCAATGGTGTTTATGGAACGACCCGTACGGAGTTTACAGGCCAGAAAATGGCCATTGCATTTGCACAGGAGATCCACACCGGCAAAGCGCAGATCCTGACCACCACGATGGGCCGGACGCCGCAGATCTATACCGTGGAAATCGAAAAGATCAACGACTCCAATTCCAACCGCAACATGATCCTGAGGGTGACGGATAAACGCCTGCTTGCCCAGACCGGCGGCATTGTGCAGGGGATGAGCGGCAGTCCGATCATTCAAGATGGGAAACTTGTTGGTGCTGTGACCCATGTGCTGGTGAATGACCCGACAAGAGGGTATGGGATATTTATTGAAAATATGTTGGAGCATTGAGCCATGCAGAAATCGGAAATAGCAGACAGCGTGAGTTTACTCACAGGCTGTACTGCTATTTTTGATTTCTATACGGCGAAAGCCGTACATGAGCAAGTAGCGAAGCGGATTGCGAATGTTGCATGGCGTTTTCTATGGGGTGTGGTATAATGAGTTCAATAAATGAGAAGTTATTGAG
>CAYXQN010000138.1:0-3847 GCA_964466825.1 uncultured Faecalibacterium sp.
TCTGGGTCGCCAGCAAAAGCGGCAGTATGAACGCCTGCCGCAACGACGGCGGCATTGTGCATACCCCGTACGGCGAATACGTCATCGTGCTGATGAACAAGGAGTTCAATGACATCATCGAGTACAGCGATCACCCGGCTATGGTCTACGGTGCAAAGGTCTCCCGTATGATCCTGGATCAGGTCCTGGCCTGCGAGGGCAGACTGTATCTGGATTAAAAAGAAAAAAGCATCCGCTTTTTCTCATCGGAAAAAGCGGATGCTTTTTTAATGCAGGATCACTCCAGCACAAGGCCCTGATCGAAAAAGGCAATGCCAAAGGTGCCGGGGCCGGTGTGGGTCCCGATGACACAGCCGATCTGACAGACCAACGGTTCCTCAAGATGCAGATTATCCCGCAGATAGGTCACAATGGGCTGTGCTTCCCGGTGGGAGGTGCTGTAACCGGCAATGGCGGCAAACTCCGGATGGATGCCGCCCTGTTCCTCGATCAACTTGAACATAGCAACGTATGCACCGGGCAGACCACGCGCCTTACCGGCCATGGCTACCTTGCCCTCCTTGACGGTGAGCAGGGGCTTGATACCCAGCATGCCGCCTGCAACTGCAACGGCGGCAGGCAAACGTCCGCCCTTACGCAGATACTTCAGATCATCCACAGCAGCAATGATGTGCAGATGCTCTTTGGCATGTTCGAGTGTGTTGGCGATCTGAACGATGTTTTTGCCGCTGTCCCGCAGGTGGGCTGCCAGACGGACCAGCAAAGCCTGCCCCAGGCACAGGGACATACTGTCTACAAACACGACGTTATCTACGTTGGCAATGTCGGCAGCCAGCTTTGCACACTGGTAGGTGCCGGACAGCTCGTGGGACAGGAAGATGCCCAATACCTCGTCTCCGGCGGCAGCAGCTTCCGTATAAAACTGCTCAAACAGCTCCGGGCTGGGCTGGCTGGTAGTGGGCAGTTTGTGGCAGGATGCCAGATGCTCGTAATACTCGGTGGGGGTTTGGTCGATGCCGTCCCGCAGAACGGTGCCGTCCTCCAGAGTAACGTTCAGAGGGATAACGGTAACACCCAGCTTCTGCGCCTCTGCGGGCAGAAGATCGGATGCAGAATCGGTGAGAATGCGGATCATAAAAATACCTCCGATTGGATGGTGAATTGCAAAATAAACGACTGTTTGCGTCAAAACGTCGTTTTCATTATACCAGAGCAGGGGCGGTCGTGTCAATCTCCAGATGCAAATCGGTGCGATAAGGCGCAAAAAACTTGCATCGGAGCGGGCTGCTGTGATAAGATAACGCTGAATGATCCACAAACAGGAGGCGCGCCCATGCAGCAAAAATCGGATACCACGGCGGGACTGTTGTCGGCGTTTGGGGCAGCACTGCTGTACCTTGCAGCGGGCCGGGGGCTGGAGCATACGGGCCTGCAGGGAGAAGCTGCTGCACTGATCCGCACGGCGGGAGCAGCCTTGCCGGTGCTCTGCTGGGCGAGAGCAGCAGGACTGAAGCTGGGGCTGTGCAGACCAAAGGGAGGCGTGGCGGCTCCCGCAGGGGTATTTTGTCTGTTGGCGGCAGTGTTTGCGCTGATGATGCCCAGAACGCCGCACCCGGCCGGAGGGATCTGGACAGGGGTGCAGCTTTGTCTTGCGGCGCCGCTGGCGGAGGAGCTGGTGTTCCGGGGAGCGGTGCAGGGCTTTTTGCAGCCTCTGGGCGGCAGGACAGCGGTTCTGGTGCAGGCTTTTTTGTTTGCCGTTCAGCATAGCGGTGCGGCAGGGATGATCTATGCCGCCTGTATGGGGCTGGTGCTGGGGTGGCTGCGGCAGCGCAGTGCCAGTGTTCTGCCGGGATGTGTGCTGCATATTGTGAATAATCTGCTGGTATTGTTGGCAGGATGACGGAAGGAAAAATAGATGACAGATCTTGAATTGATGCAGGCGGCGCTGGCCGAAGCACGCAAGGCAGCGGCTCTGGGCGAGGTGCCGGTGGGGGCAGTTGTGGCACGGCACGGCGAGATCGTTGCTGCAGCTCACAACACCCGTGAAACAGAAAAAAATGCGCTGCACCACGCAGAGCTGCTGGCCATCGATGCGGCATGTAAGGCATTGGGAGGCTGGCGGTTGTGGGAATGTGAGCTGTTTGTTACGTTGGAGCCTTGCCCTATGTGCGCAGGAGCCATCATCAACAGCCGGCTGCGCAGGGTGGTCTACGGCGCAGCGGATGCCAAGGCGGGTTGCTGCGGTAGTGTGACGGATCTGTTTGCCATGCCGTTCAATCATCATCCGGTGGTGGAGCGTGGCCTTTGTGAACAGGAAGCACAGCAGCTGCTGCAGGAGTTTTTTGTTTCGCTGCGGGCCAGGCTTGCAGCCAGGCCCCGGTGGAAACCACCGGTAACCCCCTCGGAAAAACCAAAAAAATGATAAAAAAGTGGAAGCTGCGTAAAAAACTGTTGGCTTCCACTTTCTTTTTGTCGAAAATTGTGGTATATTATTCAATGGTATCTTATCGGAACCCTTCCCGTTTGCGGGCGCATACGCCGTAGGGACCGGACTTGAACCGGGGGCAATGGATCGCGCGCAGCGCCGCATCAGAGGGTGGCCGAAGGATCTTTCCTGCAGCGGACAGCTGCTGCAGAGAACAGGACAGGAGGAGCCACTCTTGTACACAAACGAACAAAAGCAGGCTATTGCAACGCCGCAGGGTGTTCTGATCTCCGGTGGGGACCGGGGGATCGGTGCAGCAGCAGCACGGGCGTTTTGGCAGGCGGGATACCGCGTTGCGGTGCTCTATCATAAAAATGCCGCCGCCGCCGCTTTGCTGGAGCAGGAGCTGCCGGGCTGTGTGGCTTTGCAGTGTGATGTAGCAAGCCGCCCGGATTGCCAGTGGGCCTTTGAGGCTGCGCAGCAGGCGCTGGGCCGGGTGGATGTGCTGGTGTGCAATGCAGGCATTGCACAGCAAAAACTGTTTACCGACATTACCCCTGATGAATGGCAGAGGATGCTGGATGTGAACCTGTCGGGTGCATTCCATCTGTGCCAGCTGGCACTGCCGGGCATGATCCGCCGCAAGGCGGGCCGCATCCTGACAGTGAGCAGTATGTGGGGCCAGACCGGCGGCAGCTGTGAGGTCCACTATTCGGCGGCAAAGGCTGGGTTGATCGGTCTGACCAAGGCGCTTGCCAAGGAAGAAGGACCCAGCGGCATTACGGTCAACTGCGTGGCGCCTGGTGTCATCGACACCGATATGATGGCGGCCTTTACAGCAGAGGATAAGGCTGC
Organism: uncultured Faecalibacterium sp.; assembly: GCA_964466825.1. Lineage (GTDB taxonomy): Bacteria > Bacillota > Clostridia > Oscillospirales > Ruminococcaceae > Faecalibacterium. The sequence goes on from CAYXQN010000138.1 coordinate 3,281, forward strand.
ACTGGCAGAGGAGACGCCGGTAGGGCGGCTGGGCACCCCGGATGAGGTGGCAAAGCTGCTGCTGTTTTTGGCCAGCGAAGATGCCGGTTATATCACGGGTCAGGTATTTGGGGTGAACGGAGGACTTGTGATTTGACCAACGGCAGCATTTTACTGAAATATTTTCCCCAGTGGGACATCCCCCGAAGCAAGAAGGAGAGAGCGAAATGGGCATGACTTTAAAAGAACTGTTGACAAAAGGCGAAGGTACCCTCTCGGCGCAGGAGGCTAAGGCGCTGGCTGCGCAGTGCAGAATGGATGTGGATACACTCTACACTCTTCTGGAAGAACGCGGCATCAAGGTCCTGGAGGATGCAGAGCCCAGCCTGGACGTTGACGGCATTCTTGCAGAGGTGGAGAGCGCAGAGAATAACAACGACGATCTGGGGATCTCGGACGAAAACGATGACGACCAGAGCGAGGAGAACCCTGCAGACCTGAAGGCGGCAATGGATGAGCTGCTGGATGACCCGGTCAAGAACTACCTCAAGCAGATCGGCCAGATCCCGCTGCTGAGCGCAGAGCAGG
>CAYXQN010000139.1:0-3837 GCA_964466825.1 uncultured Faecalibacterium sp.
CCATAAACGTAGGTGAGACCCACCTGAACGCGCTTCTCGCGGGGCAGGTCAACGCCGGCAATACGTGCCATAGTAGTATCCTCCAAAAATCATCCCATGTCAGTGTCGGGGTCTGCGCCGGGACTCTACGCACTTGACCCCCAGGCGCCCGAATTAGCCCTGGCGCTGCTTATGCTTGGGGTTCTGGCAGATGACCATCACGCGGCCTTTGCGGCGGATGACCTTGCACTTTTCGCAGATGGGTTTCACGGAAGGGCTGACCTTCATGATGTTGAACCTCCTTTTGGTTGATTCCCTGATGTTCCTTACTTGGAACGCCAGGTGATGCGGCCCTTAGAAAGATCATAGGGCGACATTTCCACGGTAACCTTGTCCCCGGGCAGGATACGGATGAAATTGGTCCGCAGCTTGCCGGAGATGTGCGCTAAGAGGATGTGACCGCTGGGAGTGAGCTTCCCGGTGTTCTTGTCCTCGCTCAACATTTCCACCTTAAAGATGGCGTTGGGCATGGCTTCACGCACAATGCCTTCGATCTCGATGACGTCTTCTTTAGACAAGCTATTTGCCTCCTCATTGGATCTGCTCAGTTTGTCATGGATCGTGATCCCTTCTCTTTGGTATCATTGAACTGCTGGTCTTCTCTGCAGTCTGCTTTTCAGCGTCCTGCTGTTCAAAAACACAACCCTTCTCTGACACCTCCGATCCGGTACACGGACGGACAGGCGGCGATGAACGCCACATACTTCATCTCCTACGGCACAAAATCCGCAAAAACGGGCAGAATATCCCTGTCCGTCGAGGAAGTATCTGGCTCCCACAGCCATTTATAGATTATACACCTTTTGTCTTCATTTTGCAAGAGGTTTTTTCCGTATTTCCGATAAAAATTTCCGTCTTTTTTCAAAGACGGAAATTTCGGAACACTTCTGCACACCTGCGTGTGGAATGCCAAACTTTTTCTAAATTTCTTGTATGAAATGCACAAAGTCTGACTATTTTGCAGATTTACAGACTAAAATCAGGATCTTCCCAGCCGATGGTCATGATCTCCGTGCGATCTTTCAGGATCGCCACCGAGTGCTCAAAGTGCGCAGCCAGGCCGCCATCCTTGGTTTTAATGGTCCAGCCATCGGCCAGCTGATGCACCTTGTAGTCATACTGGCAGATCATCGGCTCAATAGCGATGGTCATGCCGGGCACCAGACGCGGTCCGCGGCCGGGATGGCCAAAGTTCGGCACCTCCGGATCTTCATGCAGCTCCTTGCCGGTGCCATGACCGACAAAGTCCCGCACCACCGAGAAGCCTGCGTTTTCGCAGTAGGTCTGCACCGCATAGCCGATATCGCCCACACGGTTGCCCGCTACTGCCTGAGCAATGCCCAGGTGCAGTGCCTCTTTGGTCACATCCAGCAGACGCTGAGCCTCCAGATCGACCTTGCCTACCGCATAAGTGCAGGCGTTGTCGCCATTGAAACCGTCGATCTTTGCACCCGTGTCGATGCTCACAATGTCACCGGGGCGGATGATCTGGGACTTGGAAGGAATACCGTGGATAACGGTGTCATTCAGGCTGATGCAGGCCGAACCCGGAAAACCGTACAGACCTTTGAAGTTGGGCTTGCCGCCATGCTTCACGATAAAATCATAGATCAGCTTATCCAGATCCCAGGTGGACATACCAGCTTCAATGTGCTCGCCAGCATACTTCAGGGCAGCGGCGCTCAGAGCATTCGCACGGCGCATACCGTCCAACTCTTTTGCATTCTTGATCTGGATCACGATTATGCCTCCAAAGCCTTCATAACTTCTGCGGTCGTTTCCTCGATCGAGGGGCAGAAGGGGATCTCAGCCAGCTTGCCGCGGCTGCGATAGAACTCCACCAGCGGCTCGGTCTGAACATGATATGCGCTCAGGCGGTCCAGCACAGTCTCCGGCTGGTCGTCCTTACGGATGACCAGTGCACCGCCGCAGCAGTCGCACACACCTTCCACCTTGCTCTTTTTGTTGACCACATGGTAGCTTGCACCGCACTTTTCGCAAACACGGCGGCCACCCATACGTTCAACGATCACTGCATCCTCGACCTGCAGCTCCAGCACCTTGTCGATGCGGATCCCCATGGTCTCGATGGCCTCTGCCTGTGCGATGGTGCGGGGCACGCCGTCCAGGATAAAGCCATTTGCGCAGTCAGCCTGGGCCAGACGCTCGTTCAGGATGCCGATGATCACTTCATCGGGCACCAGTGCGCCTGCATCCATAAAGCTCTTTGCCTTCAGGCCCATCTCGGTGCCTTCCTTTACCGCAGCACGCAGGATGTTGCCGGTGCTGATGGAAGGAATGTTCAGCTTTGCGCAGATGATCTCTGCCTGTGTACCTTTGCCAGCGCCGGGAGCGCCCAACAGGATCAGATTCATAGGTTTGCTCCTTTCCTTTTTCAGGACAAGTTCAATCAATTGCCAGCTCACAAACAAAAAAGCACTGAAAAGTCTGAGCGTACTCTCCTTTCCAGTGCTTTCTTGCGTCAGCTTATTGTGTTAAATCAACCCAGGAAGCCCTTGTGGTTGCGCATCGTCATAAAGCTATCGAGGCTGCGGGTGGTATCAAGTGCCACACCAACCACGATCAGCAGGCTGGTACCGCCCAGCTGGATGCTCATACCGGTCAGGTTGCCCAGAATGATCGGCAGCACCGCCACCGCAGCCAGGAAGATCGCACCGATCAGGGTGATCTTGTTCAGGGTGCGGGTGATGAAATCGCTGGTCGGCTTGCCAGGACGGAAGCCGGGGATCGAGCCGTTGTTACGGCGCAGATTGTTAGCGATCTCAACAGGGTTGTACTGCAGAGCCACATAGAAGTAGTTGAATGCCACGATCAGCAGCAGGTAGATCACGACATAGAGCCAAGAGGTGTAGTTGAAGCTATAGAAGAAAGCATACCACACCGGATGAGCTGCCTGGTCGATCTGCAGGAAGCTGCCGATCGTGCCAGGGATCGAGACCAGAGCCGAAGAGAAAATGATGGGCATAACGCCGCTCATGTTCAGCTTCAGGGGCAGGTAGCTGTTCTGCCCGCCCATCTGCTTGCGGCCCACTACGCGCTTAGCATACTGGATGGTGATGCGGCGTTCTGCGTTCGTCATAATAACGATGAACACGATCACGACCAGCGCCAGCACCAGCAGCAGCGGCAGCAGGATGTAGAACTGGGCCTCACCAGCAGCTGCACGGGTCAGCAGACCAGTGACAGTGGTGTAGATGGAGGACCAGTTGGAAACGATCGAAACAAAGATCAGGAGAGAGATACCGTTGCCGATACCCTTGTCATCGATCTGCTCGCCGCACCAGGTAACCAGCTGGGTACCTGCTACGAAAGAAGCGATGATGACCACAGCGGCAAAGACGCCTGCTGCGCCGGAAGTGTACTTCAGTGCGCCCATATTGCGGATCACGAAGTAGTAACCAATGCTCATGATCAAGGCGATCACGGCACCGGCATACCGGTTGATCTGCTGCATCTTCTGCTGACCGTCAGCTTCCTTTGCCATGTTTTCCAGGGCAGGGATCGCTACGGTAAGCAACTGCACAATAATCGAAGCGTTGATATAGGGTGTTACACCTAACGCGAAGAGCGTGCACCGTGCCAGTGCGCCACCGCTCATCATATTCAAATACGAGAGCATGTCGCCGTTTGCAAACATTGCCGACAGAGCAACGTCCGAAACAAACGGAACAGGAATGGCGCAGCCCAAACGGTAAACCACGAGGATCGCCAGTGTGAACAGAAGACGATTTTTAAGCTCGGGGATCTTCCATGCGTTACGGAATGTCTGGAACACCT
>CAYXQN010000140.1:0-3709 GCA_964466825.1 uncultured Faecalibacterium sp.
AGCTGATCGACCGCGAGAAGGAGCTGGCCCGCCTGAACAAGGAAAAGGCAAAGGCTGAAAAGGAAATGGCAATGTTCCAGAACCAGCTGGCAAATCCCAAGTTCGTCGAGCGTGCTCCGGCAGCTCTGGTGGAGGATATCCGCGCCAAGTTTGCCAAGAGCCAGGATAAGCTCGCCAACATCGAGCAGAGCATCAAAGCGCTGGGCTAAAGTGTTTTGATGCCGGAAAGGAGCGTCCTACGGAACCAAAACGGGAACGGGTCTCTCCGTGGCTGCTGGCAGGGCGGGTGATCTTCACCCTTGCCCTCCTCGGCTGTATCGTGTTCATTTTTTCCAACTCCATGCAGATCGCATCGGTTTCTACCGGGGCCAGCAGCAGGGTGCTCGTGCTGATGCAGCGCATCCTGCGCCGTCTGGGTCTGCCGGGCATTGCAGAGCAGCTCACCATGCACTTTGTGCGCAAGCTGGCGCATTTTTGTGAATATGCGCTGGAAGGTTTTCTGCTCATGCTCTGCCTGCGGGTCTATACCAGGCATCCCTTCCGCCATATCAGTGTGCCTATGCTGGGCGGTGTGCTCACCGCTTTGGCGGACGAGACCATCCAGCTGTTTTCTGCAGGGCGCAGCAGCCAGGTAACAGATGTCTGGCTGGATTTTATCGGCGTTCTGTGCGGGATCTGCGCAGCAGTGCTGCTGCTGGCGTTGTGCCGAGCATTGTTTCATCATGAGAACAAGGAGTAATACAATGACCATCGAACAGGCAAATCAGTATTTCGCTGCCCTTTCGGACGGCTTTGCCGATCTGGCTGAGCTGCGTGCGGTCCTGCCCGCAGCAGTGCAGTCGGTGCAGTTCGTGGGCGTGGCAGGCACTGCAGGCAAGACCACTGTAGTGCGCCTGCTGTCTGCGATCCTGCACGCACAGGGCATCCATGTGGGTAGCTACCAGTTTGGCTGCCAGCCGCTGGCACAGCGTATTTTTGTGGACGGTGCGCCGGTAGACCCGGCACTTCTGTGTGCTGCGGCGCAGCAGCTTTCTGCAGCAGAAGAACTGCCGCAAAACGCTGCAGAGCTGGCAGCGGCAGCCAGCTGCTTTGCGGCAGCCGGCTGTGCACTGGCCGTAGTGGAGCTTCCGGACGCAGGTCTGGCGGCAGCCCTGCCCCAGATGCCGGTGTGCGCAGTTACGGCAATCGGTCCGGACGGCATCAGCCGCTCGGTGGAACGCCTTGCAGCGCTGGCCGCTGGTGTTATGCGTAAGGACGCTATCTGTGTCACCGCTCCGGAGCAGCCGAAAGAGGTTCTCAGTGAGCTGATCGTGGCTGCAGGCAAGTGCGACTGTGAGCTGATAGTGCCGGACGCAGAGGACATCTCTTTTCTGGAGGCGGAAAAATTTGCATCCCGGATCGATTATGGCGGATACACTGTCCCGCTGGATTTCCTGGGCCGTCATGCGGCAGGCAATGCAGCAGTGGCGGTGGAGCTGGCGCTGGCCCTCTGCCGTAAAGAGGTCCAGATCGAGGACGAGGCCATTCTGGAAGGCCTGGCAGCGGTGGCCAACTGCAACAGCATCCGGGTGTTCTCGCAGCGCCCGCTGATCATGCTGGACGCCTGCCATACACCGCAGCAGGCTGCTGTGCTGCTTCGCGTGCTCAATATGGCCAAGGTGCGCCACATGAGTGCCATCATCGGTCTGACCGAGGAGGAAGGTGCCGAGGCATTCTTCTCTGCTCTGGAGACCGGCTTGACCCCGGAGGAGCAGAATAAGGACAAAGATACCATGCCCGGCATGAGCGATAACCCCTTTGATAAGGTGTATTTCGTCACTCCGGCTGGTACCGAGCTTGCTATGACCCAGCGCCTGCTGGAAAAGGCACGTTTTCATTTTGACGCACAGCTGTGCGATTCTCTGGACCAGGCGGTGGAGCTGGCACATGCCAATACCCGCCGCGGTCTGCTGATCTGCGGCAGCGAGGCTGTTACTCTGGACGCTTACCGGTTGATGGAAAACAACTGAGCGACAGCTTTTTCTAAAAAATAACGCAAAGGTCCCGTACACTGTTGTTGTGTACGGGACCTTTTTTATTGCAAAGGAGATGGACAAGCATGGCAACGGTAAGCTTCAGTGCAGCAGGCGAGGTGCTGTACGCCTATCTTGCGGGGGAGATCGATCACGACGCAGCCCAGAGCCTGCGTCTGCAGCTGGACGATGCGCTCCTCCGCCGCACCCCGCAGACAATGGTGCTGGACCTTGGAGGGGTCGGATTTATGGATTCTTCCGGCCTGGGACTGATCCTGGGGCGGCAGCGCTGTGCCCGGGCCCTGGGGGCGGGCATTCGTGTCCAGCACGCCCCGCAGCAGCTGCATAAAATGCTTCAGCTGGCCAGGATCCCTTATATTGATGACAGACAAAAGGAGAATTCTCAATGAAAGCGGAAAATATCACCCGGATACAGTTCGATTCCCTCAGTGTCAACGAAGCATACGCCCGCGGCATCGTGGCGGCGTTTCTTGCCCGGTACGACCCCACAGTGCCGCAGCTGGCCGATATCAAGACTGCTGTGTCCGAGGCAGTTACCAACTGCATCGTCCATGCTTATCCGGAGCGGATCGGTACGGTCCAGATGACGGTTGCTGTTTATCCGGACCGTCAGGTGCAGATCACCATTGCCGATAAAGGCATCGGTATCCAGGACATTCCCCAGGCACTGGAGCCGCTGTTCACCACCGGAGATCCGGACGAACGCTCCGGACTGGGGTTTGCAGTTATGCAAAGTTTTATGGATAAGGTCCGGGTCACATCCCGGCCGGGCAAGGGTACCAGGGTGGTCCTGACCAAGCGTCTTGCGGAGCGCAGATCTGATACATAACGCAGAAAGGCGGCGGAAGGATGATATCGGACAAGACCCGGCGGGAAACTTTTATTGAAAATAACTTGGGGCTGGTGCATTCCTGCGCCGGCCGCTTCCGTGGCAGAGGCATTGAATACGATGACCTCTACAGCGCCGGATGTATGGGATTGGTCAAGGCCTATGATAACTTTGATCAGAACCGCGGGGTATGCTTTTCCACTTATGCCGTGCCGGTCATTCTTGGTGAGATCAAAAAACTGTTCCGGGACGGCGGCACCATCAAAGTCAGCCGTTCGCTCAAAGAGCTCGGCCTGCGGATACAGGCTGCACGGGAACATTCCCTGAAACTATGCGGCAGTGAGCCCACCGTCTCCCAATTGGCGGAGCAGCTGGGAGAAAGTGTGGAGATGGTAACTCTGGCAGTGCAGGCAGCACAGCCTGCCATGAGCCTGACGCCGGAAAGCGGAGAGGATAACGACCATCAGCTGGATATCCCGGTGGATTCTCCGGAGGAGGAGCTGGCTGAAAAGATCAGTCTGGCAGAGGTTCTTCAAAAACTGCCGGAGCAGGATCGGCTTTTGATCCAGCTCCGGTTCTATGCAAACCGGACCCAAAGTGAAACAGCGAAGGTGCTTCATACCACGCAGGTACAGATCTCACGGAGAGAACGCAAGATCCTCACCCTGTTAAGAAGCCATCTGATGGAAGAATGAGATGTAAAATCCACAAATCTGTGAGAAAAAACTGAGCAAAAGGTCAAAAGAAGAAAAAAGCTGAAAAAATGTCGTAAAAACACTTGCTTTTTGCAAGGAGCTGTGCTAAAATACACAACTGTCAGGCGGGCAACCGACCGAGCGAAAGCAAA
>CAYXQN010000141.1:0-3693 GCA_964466825.1 uncultured Faecalibacterium sp.
GCCCGGCCAATGCTCCGCTTTTGTTCCACCGCCTGCAGCTGTTTGTCCTGCATGGTCGGCTCCTCTGCAAAATAGCGGCTGTCGTTCAGGGTCGCACCGCCATGCACCTTGGTCAGCTTACCCAGCCGATCCAGTTCATTGAGGTCACGGCGCACGGTGGACTCACTTGCGTTCAATGCTTCGCAAAGCTGCTGCACCGTTGCCGTGCGCTGGATACGCAGCAATGCCAGGATCTGATCAAACCGTTCTTCCGCCAGCATAAGATGTTCCTCCCTGTATTCCGTCGCTCGTTTTTGATTTATTTTGATTGTTTCTGGTGTTCCTCGGCTTTATTATAGCACACTTTCAGCCAAATTCAATCAAAACCAATCATCTTCACTCACAAAAAACCACCTCCAAAATTGTGCACTTTTCACAACCCGTTGGATCCACGGTATCAAAAAAGACCGTTGCAGAGCTTTTTCAGCTCCACAGCGGTCTTTTCCTTGATCTTATTTGACGGTTTTTGACCGTTCAGGCCTCCAGCTGCCTGCTCAGTTCATCCTGTAAAAGTCCTCTCCGGGCATTGCACCGCCCACAGCCGCAGGGTCTGCATCAAAAAGGACCTGCAGGTATCCCTCTGCGTTCGCCTTCATTTCCTCACCGGTCAGGCAAACGATATTACAGGCAGGCAGCGCCTTTTGGGCAATGGCTGCTTTTGCCACAACGCCCTGCTCCTCACACAGCACTGCGGTACCCTCCAGATCGACATTGGCAGCCTCCACGCTCTTTGCGTAATCCTTTAGGAAAGCTGCCACAACATCCGGATGCTCCTCTGCATAGGCCGTGCGCACCACAGTCACACCGGTCACCAGCTGGTTCTCGCTCACCTTATCCCACTCAGCAGTCAGATCCAGCGCCACCCGCAGGGTCTCGTCTTTCATGCCTGCTGCTGTCACATAAGGCTGGGGCAGCACTGCGATCGCATCCGTAGTCGTCGCCATCCGAGCCGTCACTTCCGTCGCCTCGCTGCAATATTCAATGGTCACATCCTGATCCGGATCGATGCCGTTGGCACGCAGCAGATAGCGCAGGACGTATTCCGGCGTGGTGCCCTTGCCGGTAGAAAGAATGGTCCGGCCTGCAAGGTCCGCAAAGGAATGTACCGTATCCCCCTGCTCTACCACATACAAAACGCCCAGCGTATTGACCGCCAGCGCCTGGATGCCGCCGTTGGTCTTTTGATACAGCGTTGCTGCCAGATTGGCGGGGATGGCCGCCATATCCAGCTCTCCCTTCATCAGCAGCGGTACGATCTCGTCCGCAGCACCGTAGAGCTGCAGGTCATATTCCATCTCCGCCAGGCCATCCTTTTGCATCGGCAGCAGGTTGACCAGTCCCATCGTCGTGGGACCTTTCAGCCCTGCGATCCGCAACGGCTCGTCAGCCGACAGTTCTTCCGCCGTGCTTTCTGCGATTTCCTCTTTGGAGACAGCCGGCTCCTCCACCGATGCCGCAGACGAAACAGATGCCGTGCTGCCTGCACCGCAGCCAGCAAATGCCAGCGCCATGCTCCACACCAACAGCAAAGAGATCAGTTTTTTCATAGAAGCTCCCTTTTCCTCTTTTTTAAATTTCCAGTAGTAATTTTGCAAAACCATTTGCTTTGCGTGTCTAAGTTTACTATAATAGGGGTAAAAATACCGTTGCGTATGCAACGGAATTGCAGGAGGACTGTGGACGCAGGGTGCGTCTACGGAATTGCGATGAAAAACTATCTTTCGCTGTTACAAACCACCTCACTGTTCAAAGGGTTGGAATCAGACGAGCTCCGGTCGCTCTTGAGCCAGCTGGGTGCTGTTGTGCGCAGTTTTGGCAAAGGCGAAGTGCTCGTGCTTGCCGGCGATCCAACACGCCGGGTCGGCGTTGTGCTGACCGGCGAGCTGGAGGCTTTTCACCCTACACCGGACGGTGCGCAGGTCCCCATCACCCATCTGGAGCCCGGCAGTATCTTCGGAGACGTTCTGGGTGGTTCCAGCCTTGCCAGCCCGGTCACAGTCCAGACCGCCATGCCCTGTGAGATCCTGTTGATCCCCTACGAGCGGCTGCTGCTGTCCGACGGAAGCCCTGCCCATCAGCAGGTGCTGCAAAATCTGGTGCGTACCATCAGCGATAAGTATTTCTCGCTTTCCCGCCGCATTGATCTGCTGGTGCTCAAAAGTCTGCGGGCCAAGGTCTGCGCCTATCTTCTCAGCGAAGCCGACCGTGCCGGGAGCCTCACCTTTACCATCCCCTATTCCCGGATCCAGCTGGCCGATTATCTCAACTGCGACCGCAGCGCTCTGAGCCGGGAGCTGAGTCTGATGCAGAGGGACTGCAAAATCTGGTGCGTACCATCAGCGATAAGTATTTCTCGCTTTCCCGCCGCATTGATCTGCTGGTGCTCAAAAGTCTGCGGGCCAAGGTCTGCGCCTATCTTCTCAGCGAAGCCGACCGTGCCGGGAGCCTCACCTTTACCATCCCCTATTCCCGGATCCAGCTGGCCGATTATCTCAACTGCGACCGCAGCGCTCTGAGCCGGGAGCTGAGTCTGATGCAGAGGGACGGTCTGCTGGACACCTACAAAAGCAGCTTTAAGCTGCTGGACCCGGAGGCACTGCGCCACATGGTGCAGTGATCCGGCTTATCTTACGATTTAAGGGAGTGACCCTATGTCAAAACCGAATTTATGGATCGTGATCCCCTGCTATAACGAGGAGCAGGTCCTGCCCATCACGGCCCCCATGTTCCGCCAGAAGCTGCAGCAGCTGACCGATGCCGGGCTGATCGGCGCAGCAAGCCGCATCCTGTTCGTCAACGACGGCTCCAAAGACCGTACCTGGGAGCTGATCCAGGGCTTTGCTGCTGAGGACGAGCATTTCATCGGCATTTCGCAAAGCCGCAACCGCGGCCACCAGAACGCTGTTCTCGCCGGCCTGATGGAAGCACTGGAAAGCGGCAGCTGCGACATCACCATTTCCATCGACTGCGATGGTCAGGATGACATCAATGCCATGGACGAAATGGTCCAGAAATACCTGGATGGCGCCGAGGTCGTTTACGGAGTCCGCAGCCGCCGGGATACGGACACCTTCTTCAAGCGCTTCACCGCTGAAGGTTTCTATCACCTTATGAACGCCTTGGGTGCCGATATCGTGTTCAACCATGCGGACTACCGCCTGATCAGCACCCGGGTCCTGGAGAGCTTTGCGGATTACAAGGAGGTCAACATCTTCCTGCGCGGCATGGTCCCCCTGGTAGGCTTCCGCAGTGATACCGTCCTTTATGAACGCCACGAACGCCTTGCAGGCGAAAGCCACTACCCGCTGAGCAAAATGCTCGCACTCGCCTTCGACGGCATCACCAGTCTGTCCAACAAACCCATCCGTATCATTACCGGTGCCGGGCTCCTGTTCAGTGTGGTAAGCTTTATCGGTGTGCTCTGGGCCATCATTCAGGGGCTTTTGGGCAGTTCGGTGGCCGGCTGGGCCTCCATCATCTGTATCGTCTGTTTTATGGGCGGCGTACAGCTGGTATGCCTTGGCGTCATTGGCGAGTACATCGGCAAGATCTATATGGAAAGCAAAGCCCGTCCCCGCTATATCATCAGCGAGCGCACCTGGGCACCTTATGAAAGGAAGTATCACGGATGAGCAAACAGAGCTGGCGGGGCAG
>CAYXQN010000142.1:0-3652 GCA_964466825.1 uncultured Faecalibacterium sp.
GACGCAGAGGCACGCCCTTCATCTCCCACTGAGAGAACTTCCAGCCGGGTGCGTTGTCGCTGTCATCCAGCTTGACGCGGGCATACTTGCTGATCTTTTCCGCCAGCTCGGCAGCCTTCTCGCTCACGCCGGGCTTATGTGCTGCGATGGGCACGACCACGACCTGAATGGGAGCCACTGCAGGGGGCAGGATCAGACCGTCATCATCGCCGTGAGTCATGATGATCGCGCCCACCAGACGGGTGGAAACGCCCCAGCTCGTCTGGTAGGGGAAGTGCAGCTGGTTGTCGCGGCCGGTAAAGGTGACGTCATAAGCCTTGCTGAACTTGTCGCCGAAGTAGTGGCTGGTGCCGCTCTGCAGCGCCTTGCCGTCCTTCATCATCGCCTCGATGGTGTAGGTGGCCTCTGCGCCGGCAAACTTCTCCTTGTCGGTCTTGCGGCCCTTGACAACGGGGATCGCCAGATCGTCCTCGCAGGTAGAAGCGTAGCAGTTGAGCTGCTGCTGGGTCTCGTATTCGGCCTCAGCGGCGGTCTCGTGGATGGTGTGACCCTCCTGCCACCAGAACTCACGGCTGCGCAGGAAGGGGCGGGTGGTCTTTTCCCAGCGGACAACGCTGCACCACTGGTTATACTTCATCGGAAGCTCACGGTAGCTGTGCAGCACACGGGACCAGTGATCGCAGAACATGGTCTCACTGGTGGGACGCACTGCAAGGCGCTCCTCCAGCTCGTCAGAGCCGCCCATGGTGACCCATGCCACCTCGGGCGCAAAACCGTTGACGAGTTCGCCTTCCTTCTTGAGCAGGCTCTCAGGGATGAGCACAGGCATTGCCACGTTCTCATGACCGGTTGCCTTAAAGCGGGCATCCAGATCCTTCTGGATCAGCTCCCAGATCGCCTGACCATACGGGCGCAGGATGATGAAGCCCTTCACACTGGAGTACTCGACCAGCTCTGCCTTGACGCAGATGTCGGTATACCACTGTGCAAAGTTTTCTTCCTGGCTGGTGATCGCCTGCACGAGCTTCTTGTTGTCTTTTGCCATTTTGATTATCCTCCTAAGGCCGTGCGCCAAACGCTGTGCGTTCCGCACGAACCAATATAAAAGCTCCGCCCCAGCACGGCCGTGTGCCGTGCAGTGGGATGCGGAGCCTTTTGCCAAAAATTAGTTCTGGTGGCTTTCCACAAAATTTACCACATCGCCCACGGTACGCAGAGTCTCAATGGCGTCGTCCGGCACTTCAATGCCAAACTCGTCCTCCAGCGTCATCACCATATCTACGATATCCAGGCTGTCGGCCTCAAAATCGCTCATGATGTCACTTTCCGGCGTGATCTTTGCAGTGTCGATGTCCAGCTGCTCAGCCAGCAGTGCGCGGATTTTCTCAAAAGTTTCCATTTGTAGTGGTCTCCTTTTTGCAGTTGTTTCGCTTTTTTGGTACGGGACGCTGGGGCAGGACGGCGGCCAAAATGGTAAAACGCCCCGGATGAAAAGCGCTCTCTTTCTTTATATCCCAAGCCTTGCATATTGTCAAGCCCTGTTTTGATTTTGTGGCTTTTTCTGGCCGGAAAAAAGTGCAAAACTTGCTTTTTTTGCTTGACAGAAAGGCCCTTGCTTCTTATGATAATAGGGTAAAGGATTTTCCGGCCAAAAGCCGACAGAGAGGGGAGAGGCGAGCATGAAGCTTTCATTTACCAAAATGCAGGGCTGCGCCAACGATTATATTTATCTGGACTGCCGCCAAAACGGTGTGCCAGACAATATTGCAGAACTGGCAAAGGAACTGTCACAGCGGCATTTCTCCATCGGGGCGGATGGCATCATCTGCATCTGCGCGCCGCAGACTCAGGGCGCAGATGGCACCATGCGCATTTTCAATGCAGATGGCAGCGAAGGTATGATGTGCGGTAACGGCATCCGCTGTGTTGCTGAGTGGCTGCGCACCCATGAGCCGCTGTGTGCAGATAAACCGCAGCTGCTCATTGACACCCGCAGCGGATGCAAGACCATGCGGTATCAGGGCAACGGCTGCTGGCAGGTGGAAATGGGCGTTTACAGCACCTTGCCTGCCGATCTTCCTGCGGTGAACATGGGGGATATGCCGCTGGTCAACAAGGCACTGCTCGTGGACGGCAAAAGCTGGAATGTCACCTGTGTAAGCATGGGCAACCCCCACTGTGTTACAGTGGTGCCGCAGGTGGACAGTCTGCCGCTGGAAGCCATCGGCCCGGCATTTGAGAAGCACGCAAACTTCCCCCAGCAGGTCAACACCGAGTTTGTGGAGGTAGTGGATGCCACCCACCTGAAAATGCGGGTCTGGGAGCGCGGCAGCGGCGAAACATGGGCGTGCGGCACCGGTGCCAGCGCCACCGCAGCGGCATTGACCGAGCAGGGTATCTGCCCTCGCGGGGAGGATATCCATGTGCAGCTCCGTGGTGGGGAACTGGCCATCCGGATCCTGCCGGGCAACGAGCTGCTGATGACCGGCCCGACCAGAATCGTTTGTGAAGGCACGGTAGAAGTATAAAATGATAAAGTGAGGGAAAGCACTATGAAGATGAATCAGCATTACAATGAGCTGAAGGCAAGCTATCTGTTCGTGGATATTGCCCACAAGGTGGCAGCATTCCAGGAGGCACATCCGGAAAAGGAGATCATCCGTCTTGGCATTGGCGATGTGACCCAGCCGCTGGCAAAGTGTGTGGTGGATGCCATGCACGCAGCTGCCGATGAAATGGGTACCAAGGGCGGCTTCCACGGCTATGGCCCGGAGCAGGGCTACGGATTCCTCAAGAGCGCCATTCAGGGCTACTACGCTGGCCGTGGTACCCGCATTGAGGAGGACGAGATCTTTATTTCGGACGGCGCAAAGAGCGATCTGGCAAATGTGCTGGGGCTGTTCGATGTGGACAATACTGTTCTGGTCCCGGACCCCGTTTACCCCACCTATGTGGATGACAACGTGACCGATGGCCGTAAGATCATCTACAGCCGTACCGGCCAGGAGAACGGCTTCCTCGGTATGCCGGATGAGAATGTAACGGCGGATATCATTTATATCTGCAGCCCCAACAACCCCACCGGTGCTGCCTACACCCGTGAGCAGCTCAAGCAGTGGGTGGACTACGCCCGCAAGAACGATGCGATCATCCTGTACGATGCCGCATACGAGTGCTTTATCTCGGACGGCGAGCTGGCACGCAGCATCTTTGAGATCGAGGGTGCACGCCAGTGTGCGATCGAGATCTGCTCCTTCTCCAAAATCGCTGGTTTCACCGGTACCCGCTGCGGCTATACCGTGGTACCCAAGGAGCTGGAACGTGAGGGAATGAGCCTGAACAAGCTCTGGCTGCGCCGCCAGACCACCAAGTTCAACGGTGTGCCCTATGTGGTGCAGCGTGCGGCAGCGGCGGTGTTCACTGAGAGCGGCATGGCAGAGATCCAGGCAAATCTGGACTACTACCGCCGCAACGCCAAGGTCATTGCGGATGCATTGGATGAATGCGGTGTGTGGTACTGCGGCGGCAAGAACAGCCCCTATATCTGGCTGCGTTGCCCCGGCAACATGAAGAGCTGGGAGTTCTTTGACTGGCTGCTGGAGAACTGCGGCGTGGTCGGCACGCCGGGCGTGGGCTTTGGCGAGTGCGGCGA
>CAYXQN010000143.1:0-3641 GCA_964466825.1 uncultured Faecalibacterium sp.
GGTGAAGCATCATGACCGAGACTGCAAGGATGTACGGCGGCAGCCTGTACGACCTGGCTGCCGAGGAGGGCCTGGAGGCCCGGCTCCTGACAGAGCTGGATGAAGTGGATGCTCTGCTCAAGGCAAACCCCGACTACCTGCGCCTGCTGAATACCCCCAGCATCCCCAAGGCGGAACGCTGCGGCCTGCTGGACGAGGCGCTGCGGGACAAGGTCCATCTCTATGTGCTGAACTTTTTGAAGATCCTGTGCGAAAATGGCACCCTGCGCCAGCTGTCCGGCTGCGCCAGAGCATACCGTGTGCGCTATAATCAGGCACACGGCATTCTGGAAGCAACGGCAACTTCGGCTGTGCCGCTGACGGCTGAGCAGACCCAGCGTCTGCACGAAAAGCTGGAAGCGATGACCGGCAAAAAGATCGACCTTTTGACCCGTGTGGATGCAGCAGTTCTGGGCGGCATCCGGCTGGACATTGAAGGCACTGAGCTGGATGGTACGGTACAGAACCGTATTGCCACCCTGCGCCGCAATATTGCACAGACAACGATGTAAAGAGACATCAGAACGAATATCCACCCGAAAATACCAAAGAATTGAGTGGTGAACAAACAAAGATGCAACTGAAACCTGAAGAGATCTCCAAGATCATCCGTGCGCAGATCAAGCATTACGAAAATGCCATTGAGCAGAGCGAGACTGGCACGGTCATTATGGTGGGCGACGGTATCGCTCGCGCCAGTGGTCTGGAAAAGTGTATGGCAGGCGAGCTGCTCCAGTTTGAGAACGGCGAGTTCGGTATGGCACAGAACCTGGAAGAAAACACGGTCTCCATCGTTCTGCTTGGTTCCGACGCTGGCATCAAAGAGGGCAGCACGGTCAAGCGCACCGGCAAGGTAGTGTCTGTGCCGGTGGGCGACGCAATGATCGGCCGTGTCGTCAATGCGCTGGGCCAGCCCATCGACGGCGCAGGCCCCATCGAGACCAGCGAGTTCCGCCCCATTGAAAGCCCTGCTCCCGGCATCATTGAGCGCCAGCCTGTCAAGGAGCCGCTGCAGACCGGTATCAAGGCAATCGATTCCATGATCCCTATCGGCCGTGGCCAGCGTGAGCTGATCATCGGCGACCGCCAGACCGGCAAGACCACCATCGCATCCGATACCATCATCAACCAGAAGGGCAAGGATGTGATCTGCATCTACGTTGCGATCGGCCAGAAGCGTTCGACCGTAGCAAACCAGGTGCAGAGCCTGACCGAGGCTGGTGCCATGGATTATACCATCGTAGTCTCGGCTACCGCATCGGAGCTGTCTCCGCTGCAGTATATCGCACCCTATTCCGGCTGTGCGATGGGCGAGTACTTTATGAACAAGGGCAAGCATGTCCTGATCATTTACGATGACCTGTCCAAGCACGCTGTGGCTTACCGTGCATTGTCCCTGCTGATCCGCCGTCCTCCGGGACGTGAGGCATACCCCGGCGATGTCTTCTACCTGCACTCCCGTCTGTTGGAGCGTGCTGCAAAGCTGTCCAACGAGCGCGGCGGCGGCAGCCTGACGGCACTGCCCATCATTGAGACACAGGCAGGCGACGTTTCTGCCTACATTCCCACTAACGTTATCTCGATCACCGATGGCCAGATCTTCCTGGAGACCGAGCTGTTCCATGCAGGCATCATGCCGGCAGTCAACCCCGGTATTTCGGTGTCCCGTGTTGGCGGCAATGCACAGATCAAGGCAATGAAAAAGGTTGCCGGTACCCTGAAGCTGATCTACTCCCAGTACCGTGAGCTGCAGTCCTTTGCGCAGTTTGGCTCGGATCTGGATGCAGATACCAAGGCCCGTCTGGCACAGGGCGAGCGCATTGTGGCGGTGCTCAAGCAGAACCGTTCGGCTCCTGTCCCGGTGGAAAAACAGGTGGCGATCCTGTATGCGACCATCCACGATTATCTGGTGGATGTAAAGGTGCCGGATGTGGCAGAGTACGAAAAGAGTCTGTACGAGTATCTGGATAACGATGCCGTGGGTGCCGAGGTCATGCAGACCATCCGCAGCACCGGAAATCTGGACAAGGATACCGAAGATAAGCTCAAGAATGTGCTGGCTGCATACACCGAAAACTTTGTCAAGGCGCATTAAAGGGAAGGAGGCTTAACGCATGGCTGGTTCCATGAAGGACATCAAGCTGCGCATCAAAAGCGTAGAGAGCACCATGCAGATCACCAAGGCGATGGAATTGGTGGCTTCCTCCAAAATGCGCCGTGCCAAGGAGCGGGTCGAACACAGCCGACCCTATTTTGAAACGCTGCACAAGACCCTGACTGAGATCGCTGCGGCAGATCCCCGTGCCCGCAACCCCTATCTGCGCCGGGCAGAGATCCGCCGTACGCTGCTGATCGTCATTGCGGGTGACCGTGGTCTGGCCGGTGGGTACAACTCCAATGTGCTCAAACTGGCTGCACAGGAACCTGGTGAGACGGTGGTGCTGCCCATTGGTAAGCGGGCTGCAGAGTATTTTGCACACAACGGTGCTGACCTGTTTACACAGGATGTGCTGCTGGCTGCAGAAGTTTCTGTGGGCGACTGCTTCCAGCTGGCGCGCCAGATCACCGAGGGCTACCGCAAGGGCGAGTACGATGCGGTAAAGATCTGCTACACGCAGTTTACCTCCATGATGACCCAGACGGCTACTACGCTGGAGGTGCTGCCCCTGAGCATGGAGCCTACCGAGCAGCAAAAGGCGGAAGCCCGCCGCAGTCAGATCCTGTACAAGCCCAGCAGCGAGGAAGTGTTTGCTGCGATCATCCCGGAATATGTGGCAGGCCTTATTTATGGCTCTGTGTGCGAGAGCGTGGCCAGTGAGCTGGCTGCCCGCCGTACGGCCATGGACGCTGCGACCAAGAACGCCGGCGAGATGATCGATCATCTGAACCTGTACTACAACCGTGCCCGTCAGTCTGCGATCACGCAGGAGATCACCGAGATCGTGGCAGGTGCGGAGAACTGATCTTTTTGAAACAACATGATTGCAAGATAAGGAGTTATAGCCTATGTCCGAAAAACATATCGGCAAGGTGATCCAGGTCATTGGACCGGTGCTGGACATCCAGTTTGAGGATGGTCAGCTGCCGGAGCTGCTCAACGCCATCGAGATCGATAACCACGGCGAAAAGCTGGTGGTCGAGGTGGCGCAGCACACCGGCGATAACGTGGTGCGCTGCATTGCAATGAACAGCACCGACGGTCTGGTGCGTGGCACCGAGGCTGTGGATACCGGCGAGTCCATCAAGGTCCCTGTTGGCGACCAGTGTCTGGGCCGCGTGTTCAACCTGCTGGGTCAGCCGGTGGATAACAAGCCCGCCCCGGACCCGGAAGCCTATTGGCCCATTCATCGTCCCGCTCCCAGTTATGAGGAGCAGCAGTCCACTACCGAGATCCTGGAGACCGGCATCAAGGTCGTTGACCTGATCTGCCCCTACGCAAAGGGCGGTAAGATCGGTCTGTTCGGCGGTGCAGGCGTCGGTAAGACGGTCCTGATCCAGGAATTGATCTATAACATCGCCACGGAGCACAACGGTTACTCGGTGTTTACCGGCGTTGGCGAGCGCACCCGTGAGGGCAACGACCTTTACGGCGAGATGACCGA
>CAYXQN010000144.1:0-3534 GCA_964466825.1 uncultured Faecalibacterium sp.
TGGAGAACTGCGGCGTGGTCGGCACGCCGGGCGTGGGCTTTGGCGAGTGCGGCGAGGGATACTTCCGCCTGACCGCCTTTGGCGATGCAGAAAAGACCAAGCTGGCGGCAGAACGCATCAAGGCTGCGATCAAGGCGCTGTAAGCAGAAATATGATATCAAAGGGCTTTGCTGGAAACGGCAAGGCCTTTTTCTTTGCTAAAAATACTTGACAATTGTGTATCTGCTGTATATACTGTGCATATACAGATTGTGCAACTGACTGGAAGGAACGACCATGGAACTTTTTATCGATAACAAAAGCGGTGCACCGATCTATGACCAGATCTATACCCAAATCAAGGATCAGATCATCAGCGGAGCGTTGCAGCCGGACGAGGCGATGCCCTCTATCCGGGGGCTGGCACGGGATCTGCGCATCAGCGTCATTACCACAAAACGTGCGTACGACGAGCTGGAGCAGGATGGTTTTTTGTACGCAGTACCGTCCAAAGGATTCTTCGTGGCATCCAAAAACACCGAGCTGCTGCGGGAAGAAAACCTGAAAGAAATCGAAGAACATTTTGCGCAGATCGCTAAGCTGTCTGTCTCCTGTAAGCTGACGAAGGCAGAGCTGCACGAGATGCTGGATCTGATGTGGGAGGAGTGAGCGTATGAACGCATTGGAACTTCACGGGCTGGAAAAACACTATAAGGACTTTACACTCGGGCCGCTGGATCTGGTCGTTCCCGGCGGTACAATCTGCGGGCTGATCGGTGAAAACGGCGCAGGCAAAAGCACGACCATCAAACTAATTTTGGATATGGTCGAGAAGGACGGCGGAAGCGTGACCATTCTGGGCGCTGATAATAAAGCGTCGATCGTAAGGACAAAGGCAGAACTTGGCGTAGTGCTGGGCAGCGCGGGTATCCCGCTTTGCCTGACCGCCCGGCAGCTTAGCAAGGTGATGACGGGCATCCACCCAAACTGGGATGCACAGGCGTATGAGGGCTATTGCAAGAGGTTTGAACTGCCGCTGAACAAGAAATACTCGAGCTTTTCTACCGGTATGAAGATGAAGCTCAACATCGCCGTGGCACTGTCGCACAAGGCAAAGCTGCTGATTTTGGACGAAGCCACCAACGGGCTGGATCCGGTGGTGCGGGATGAGGTGGTGGATCTTCTGCTGGATTTTGCCCGCGAGGAGGATCATGCCATCCTTGTTTCTTCCCACATCGTCAGCGATCTGGAAAAGCTCTGTGATACCATCGCCTTCCTGCACAAGGGCAAGTTGCTCTTGTGCGAGGACAAGGACACCCTGCGGGAAGAATTTGGTCTCTGGCACGGCACGGCAGCACAGCTTGCTGAGCTGGAACCGAGCGCAGTCTACGGCAAGCGGGTCACGCCCTATGGCACCGAAGCTCTGGTGCGTCGGGATGCAGTGCCTTCCGGCACAATGCTGACCCCGGTGAGTATTGAGGAACTGTTTGTTCTGATGATAAAGGGGGAGAATGTGCAATGAAAGGTTTGCTTCTGAAAGATTGGTACCAGATAAAAGCCTATGGCAAGCTCATCATTTTGAGCGTGATGGCGATGATGGTCTGCTCGGTGTTCACCTTGCAGCATGAGAACGGCATTTTTTTGATGTGGGGCTGCTGTATTCTTGGCAACCTGACCATGACCCTGATCGCCTACGATAGCAACTGCGGCTGGAACGTTTATGCAAACACTCTGCCGTTGAGCCGTGTGCAGCTCGTGGGCGAGAAATATCTGTTCTCTTTTTTGACGCTGCTGCTGGGAGCCGGAATGTCTGGCATCGTGTGTCTGGCGGCATGGCTCAGGGGTGCACCGATCGGGGCAGACATGGCAATCTCGGTGATGCTGCAAGGAGCAGAGGTCATCTGGTCGTTCGGCATCATCATGCTGCCGATCTATTACCGCTTTGGCTCGGAAAAAGCACGGTATGTCTATCTGCTGCTTGTTGGCATGATCGGAGGCATCGTTGGCGTTGCTTTGGGCGGCAATGAGGGAAGTCTGGATGGTCTTTTCATGGAGACATCTGTTCCTGTGCAGGCGGCGATCCTTGTTGGAATCGCTGCACTGAGCATTCTCTCGTGGAGGCTCTCCCTCGCATGGTATGGTATGGCAGAACGGAACCGATAAAAAGTGAGTGAAAAAGGCTCCCGCCTCCGGGAAAACCGGAAAGGCGGGAGCCTTTTTTTGATGTTATTCGGCGTGATTTGAGGCTTTTTGCGCGGCTTCAAGCGCGTCTACACGTTTTTGCAGAGTGTCGATCCGGTCACTCAGACGCAGCAGCGCCCAGATGACAAGCGAAGCCAAAAGTGCAGAGGTGACCATCCATGCGTAAACATGTCTGTTGATATCAAAGAAGATGATACCGCCACAGAAGCAGAATGCGAATAAAAAGAGCAGTACTCCTGCAAAAATGCTGACAAAACGCTTCATGGAATCAATCCTCCGCCTCAGTGTCGCTCTCCTCGTCATCCTCGTCCAGCTCGATGCTGAACACAGCCTTCTTCAGCTTGCCGCAGCCCTGTGCCTTCAGGCCGGACTTATACGGCTCCCCGGCGAGGTAAAGGGCAAAGCGTCCCTCGCAGAGCATCCCGGCAATGCTGGTGCCGGCGGTGCCAACGGTCAGGTCGGCGGCTTCGTCGGTGGGCTTGGTGGGGGTCAGCTCGCCCAGAGAGACTTCAAACAGCTCGCTGCCTTCCAAATCGGTCTCAAGGGTCAGATGGTTGTCACGGCGCTGGAACAGTGCCTTTTCAGAAGCCTGAGGGGTCACAGTGCTGACAGTGACTACCGCCTTTTCGCCGTCAATGCGGGTACGCCCGGCGGGCAGAGTGTTGATGTCCCGTGCCATGATGTATTCGATCACGGTGTCAAGGTTGTCGGTTAGACCCAGATAATTGGGCAGGTTGTTCAGGGTATCGTAAATCATAGGAAACTCCCTTCGTTTGTGCGGTCCTTTGAAACTATCCTATCATATTTGCACGCGCTTTGCAATCAAAAACCCCGGAACAGGTGTTCCGGGGTGAAGAAATCTTTATTCGGCGTCCTTCGGGTCGGTCAGCAGCTCTTTGATACTGGGCACCACACCGCCGAGGTTTTGCAGCTCGGAAGGGATGATGATCTTGGTCGCCTTACCATTTGCGACCTTTGCCAGCGCTTCCAGACTGCGCAGAGCCAACACCTTGTCGTTGGGCATGGCTTCGTTCAGCAGACGGATAGCATCAGCGTTTGCCTGCTGAACGGCAAGGATCGCCTGCGCTTCGCCCTCAGCTTCAAGGATGCGCTGCTGCTTGACAGCATCTGCCCGCAGGATGGCAGCGGCCTTTTCGCCTTCAGCGGCGGTGATGGCAGCCTGCTTTTCGCCGTCTGCCTTCAGGATGACAGCACGCTTTTCGCGCTCGGCCTTCATCTGCTTTTCCATGGCCTCCTGGATCTCACGCGGGGGAATGATGTTCTTGACCTCCACGCGGTTGACCTTGATGCCCCACTTGTCGGTGGCTTCGTCCAGAATGGCGGTGATCTTGC
>CAYXQN010000145.1:0-3343 GCA_964466825.1 uncultured Faecalibacterium sp.
TACCACTTGATCTCGTTGGCATCCAGATGCAGTGCAAAGCTGTTGCCATCGGTGGTATAAACGGTAGTGTCCTGCGGTTCATAGGTGTTGTTCACGACGCAGTACTTGCCGTTCTTGACGTAGGCGTGGACTTCCACATTGTAGTTGGAGCTGAACCAGGTGTGCAGCTCGTTCTCTGCGTGAGCGCTCCACAGGATCGCACGGTAGAGGGTACGGCTGTTGGCAAAGCTGTACGGAACACCGCTGATGTACACAGCGCGGCCCTCGCCAAAACTATGAACTGCCATCTGCACTTCCTTGTCACGCTGGACAAGGATCTCTGTATCCGGCAGCGCGTAGATGCTCTTCTGTCCCTCGCCAAAGTCGATCGGAGACTGCGCATCCTTCAGGATGAAGTGGTCGGGGTGCTCCTCCCAATTGTACTTGTCGTAGTTGAGGGTCAGGCCAGTCTCTTTCTCCACGCCCAGCACACTTGCCATCTGGAGGAAGTGACCCTGATACTGGTGACCGGACGGCTCGCCCACGCCGATGAAGCCGCCGCCGTTCCAGACGAAGCGGCGGATGGCGGAGCTGATGGCGGGGTCTTCCCACCAGATGCCGCCGGTGTGTGCGGTATCGGCATCGCCCACGTTGATCACAACATCAATGTCATCCAGCAGGTTTGGATCGTTCTTGATATCCTCAAAGCTGATGAACTTGACATCGAAGGGTGCTCCGGACAGCATTTCGATCACGCCGGAATAGCTGTAATTCTTCTTGTAGTAGAGGGCATGGTGCACCATATGGCAACCCCATGCACGCATTTTGCCCCAGCAGTTGAGCACAGCAACCTTCTTGACGCAGTACGGGGTGGTACCCTTGATATTCTCATACAGCTCGCGGAACTCATTGCAGACGCTTTCCACATAGTCCACAAACTCCGGGAACTGGAGCGCCAGCTTCAGATATCCACCGTAACCGATACGGTCAATGGGTTTACGCAGGATCGCACGGCGTGCCGTGACCCAGTTCTCCTTAGCCTCGCGCACAGGGTCGCCGCCCTCGTGGAAGGTGTCCGGGAAGAAGTACGGCAGGAAACGCCCTTCGGTGTACTTCACGCCCTCGATATCCGAGATCAGGCGCAGGGTGGAGCCGTTGCCCACACTGCCGACTACGGCATCCAGACCGATGCTCTTGAATTCCGGCATAAACGGCTCCGTGCCGATCCAGTGGTCACCAAGGAACATCATGGCTTCGCAGCCGCACTCGTGGGTGATATCCACCATTTCCTTTGCCAGCTTGGCCACTTCGCGGCGCTGGAATGCCTGGAAATCCCGGTATTCCTTGCTGGGCACACGGTACTGGTTGTTGTAGTAGCCCTGATCGATAATATACTCCGGGCGGAACTTGTAACCAACCTCCTGCTCAAACTGCTCCAGGATGTAGGGGCTGACCGAGGCAGAGTAGCCGTACCAGTCCACAAACTTCTCCCGCTTCAGCTCGTCGAAAATCAGGGTAAACTGGTGGAAGAAGGTCGTGTAGCGGATAACGTTGACGTAGGGGTGCTCTTTGATGAAGGTACGCAGACGCTCCATGCTGTAAGCATGGGTCTTGGGCTGACGGACATCAAAAGTGATCTGGTGCTCCACACCCTTCCAGTCGTTGGTGGTGGCGTTATACATATGCACCGGGTCCCAGATGAGGTATGCCAGAAAACTGACCGTATACTCATGGAACGGCTCAGCCTGCACGGTCACGTTGCCATCCGCATAACTCCAGCGGTCGGTGGGTACCACCTGACCAGTGGTACGATCCATGACCTCCCACCAGCGGGTGATGTCATCCCGGGTGTTCACCTCCATCAGCTCGGGGCTGATGCCCTGCATCAGGGGGATCGTAACGGTATCGCTGTGAGCGGTGTAAAAGCCTGTCATGATATAGCACTGCTGCACTTCGTCCGGGTTTGCCTTTGCCCAAGCATTGTCTTTGCGGGTAGTATAGTAAGTCGAGTAGATCTTGGCGTCGGCATCCTTCAATTCCTGCGGAAAGTCCGTACCGTCGCAGTCACGGATGGCATCAGCGCCCCATTTTTCCAAGATCTTCAGGGTCTCGGGCACAACATCCAGATCGGTCGGGATGGTCACACGCCCTCTTTTTTTGATATCGTCCATGGAAATGCTCCTTTTCTTACAAGATCCACTTATAGATCAGTCCTGATAGGCTGCATTGTAGATTGCCAGCACTGCCAGCAGCAACACAACGCCCACCAACATAATGCCAAGCCCTTTTAACTGACCGGTCATTTTCCAGCCTGCGATCAGCAGGACCATTGCCAGCACAAAAAATACCAGCATCAGAATGATCCGAAGGGTGGGATGTTCTTTCCAGAATTTCATCGCTCGTCACCTTAACCTTTCAGTCCGCCGACCGTCATGCCCTGCGTCAGCTGCTTTTGCACACAGATGTACAGGATCAGGGTGGGCAGCATGACCAGCACAAGGCCCGCATACATGGTGCCGTACTGCGCTGCGCTCTGCTGTGCCTGCATCAGGTTCAACAAACCAACTGGCAGTGTGCGGGGTGCCTTGGTGGAACTCATCAGGGTCATGGAGATGATGTACTCGTTCCAGAAGGAAAGGAAGTTAAACAGAATGATCGTAATGATAGACGGCTTTGCCATGGGGAAGATGACCCGTACCATCGTGGAGAAGTAGCTGGCACCGTCGATATACGCTGCCTCCTCAAAGTCGTGCGGCAGGGTGGCAAAGTAGCCGGACAGCAGGTAGATGGTGAAAGGCAATGCAGTCGCCGCATAAACGACCGCCAGCACGACCAGGTTGTTGAGCAGAAAACCGCTGCCAAAGTGTGCCTTGAGCCATACGTCACCGTCACGCAGCATCAGGAAGATGGGCACGACGATATAGTTGACGTTGATGAACAGACCAGCCATAAACATCGTATTCAGCAGCTTACGCCCACGGAAGTTGAACCGGGACAGACAGTAGGCTGCGGGCAGTGCGATCACCAACAGCAATACCAGTGCCAGTGCCGTAACAAAGACCGAGTTGAGCATATACTCGCCCATCTTGGCTCCGTTCCATGCGTTGACAAAGTTCTGCCAGTAGATCCCGGCAGGCAATGCCCAGGGATTGCCATAGAACTCCGAGTTCTGTTTGATGGATGCCATAAAGACCCATGCCACCGGCACGATGATGGTCACAGCCAGCACGATCAGCACAAAATAAATAAAGAACTTATACAGCCGCTCGGCAGACTGGGAGGAATTTTTTTCTTTTGTTTTTTCCATGTTCTTCCCTCCTTAGAATTCCAGCGTATCGCGGCTGGTCGCTTTGTTCACGCAGGC
>CAYXQN010000146.1:0-3140 GCA_964466825.1 uncultured Faecalibacterium sp.
AGATGCGCACCTCGTTGTGGCACTCCTGAATGAACTCCAGCGCACCCGGCTCCTCAGGAGCGATATCCACCAGCTTGATCAGGCCGCCGGAGCGTGCCTGCAGACGGCGGAACATGCCGATGTCTGCGCCGTGGACATATTCCGGGTTCTGCGCGCCCACCTTGCGCGGGCTGATGAAGGGGCCTTCCATGTTGATGCCGACTAGATCCGCGCCCTTGCCGTTCTTGTGGGCGGCGGCGGCATCCATGATGCCGTTCAGGATCTCTTCCGAGAAGGTCATGGTCGCGGGGCAGATGGCGAGCACGCCCTTGCTTGCCTCAAAGTCCGCAAGGGTCTGGATGGCTTCCTCGGTGCCGTCGCAGAAGTCCTTGCCCATCGCACCGTGGAAGTGGACATCCACAAGACCCGGCAGCGCATACAGACCATCGGCATCGATCACTTCCTCGCCTTCAACAGGAGAGGCAAAGGGCACGATGCGCCCCTCGCGGATGGTAAGGTCGCCTTTTTCAAAAACATGGCGATCGGTATAGACCAGTGCATTTTTCAGGATCATAATGAACACCTCGTTGTTTGTTTCAGACTTGCTCGCCTTCTCAGTCTCGCCGCGCCGCCCCTCGGCAGGCTTTCGCTGAGAGGGCAAAACTGTTGACCGGGGAAAACCCGCTTTTCCTGCCTTCAGTATAGCACGCACACCGTTTTTATAAAAGCGTGTTTGTGTGAACAATGTGCCAAAAAAGCCACCGGAAGCAGAGCCTGTACGCCCCGCCTCCGGTGACCTTATCTGATGTGCAAAATCAACCAGTCTTCTGCACAAGCTTATTCAGAGCAGGAGCCGCGCTTACAGCATCTTCTTCAGCTCGTCGTAAACGAACTGGACCTTGGTGCCGATGATGACCTGGCAAGCGTTCTTGCTGGGACGGATGACACCAGCGGCGCCAGCAGCCTTAACAGCCTTCTCGTCCACAGCGGTGTACTCCTTGATCTCAAAACGCAGGCGGGTAGCGCAGTAGTCAACGTTTGCAACGTTTTCCTTGCCGCCGATGGCCTTCAGAACGCCAGCAGCAACTTCGGTGTAGTTGTTGTTTGCCAGAACGACCTTCTTCTCAGCTTCTTCAGCATCCTCGTCCTCACGGCCGGGGGTCTTCAGGTCGAACTTGGTGATGGCAAAGTAGAACACTGCGTAGAACACGATGAATGCTGCAATGCCCAGAGGCAGGATCATCCAGGTGTTATTGGCTGCGGGCAGAGATGCGGAGAAGATCAGGTCGGTCGCGCCAGCGGAGAAGCAGAAGCCTGCGCGGAAGCCGCTGATGCAGGTGATGACGGTGAAGATGCCGTACAGAACAGCGTAGACAACGTACAGCGGGAAGCACAGGAACATGAAGCCGAACTCGAACGGCTCAGTAACGCCGCAGACGAATGCGCAGACAGCAGCAGAAACGACCAGACCGATAGCGGTGGACTTGTTCTTAGCGGTCTTGACCATTGCAGCAGCAGCACCGGCGATACCGAACATCATGCAGGGGAAGAAGCCGGACATGTAGATGCCCAGATCCCAGCCCACATCAGCAGCGGTCTTGCCAGCCCAGAAGTTGCCCAGGTCGCCCAGACCGATGGTGTCGAACCAGAACACGTTGTTCAGAGCGTGGTGCAGACCGGTGGGAATCAGCAGACGGTTGAAGAATGCGTACAGACCAGCGCCGACATAACCCATGTTGGAAATGCCCTTGCCCAGAGCGACCAGCGCACCGAAGATGATGGGCCAGACGAACAGCAGAACGACAGCGACCAGAATGGAAACAACTGCGGTGACGATGGCAACACAGCGCTTGCCGCTGAAGAATGCCAGCCAGTCAGGCAGCTTTGCGTTCTTGAACTTGTTGTAGCAGACAGCACCGATGACACCAGCCAGGATGCCGATGAACTGGTTGCCTGCGACCTTCTGGAAGGAGATGTAGGTAGCAGTGCCTTCGGTCAGCTCACGGACCATGCTCACCACGCCGGGAGCCAGCAGCTGCTGCATCATCAGGTAGCTGACCAGACCAGCCAGACCGGCAGTGCCGTCGTGGTCGTCAGCCAGACCGACTGCTGCGCCAACTGCGAACAGCCATGCCATGTTATCAATCAGAGCGCCGCCAGCCTTGACCAGCAGGAAGCCGATGGTCTGGGTCAGACCAACAACGTCACCACCCTGCATGGTGGAGGGGCACAGCAGATAGCCCAGACCCATCAGGATACCGCACACCGGCAGCGCTGCGACGGGCAGCATCAGGGCTTTGCCCAGTTTCTGGAGATACTTCATCATAAGAGACATTCCTCCTTAAAGAATGTGTGTTTGCAGGCATCCCTGGTTGCGGATGGCCTGGTTTTCCTTAACGAAATATTAACATATTTGAACTAAAAAAGAAAGACCCTTGCGGGTACTTTTGATGTGTTTGATACAAAAATCCTTGTTTTCGATAGTTTTTGTAAAATTGTTTTGGTGTGAATGTTGAACTTTCCGTGGTTGTGCTGAAAATATTTTTCTTTTTCCGGTCATTTTGACCAAAGACTTGCATCCCACGCCGGAATCGGGTACTATAAAGATAGATTCGTCTGCGCTTTGAGCAGCATGCCCATCCAACCCAACACGCAATTTCGTTTTTAATAGAATATTTCATATTTAAGGAGGACACCCACTATGGAATGGACCGATATCCGTTTGACCGTTGCAAAATCTGACGCAGAAAATGCCGAGGCCGTTGCTACGATGATCGCCGAGGGCGGTATTTACATCGAGGATTACAGTGACATTGAACAGCAGGTGGCAGAGATCGCCCATGTAGACCTGATCGAGCAGGAGCTGCTGGACAAGCCCCGTGATACTGTTATCATCCACATCTATCTCCAGCCGGACGAATCCCCGGTGGAGACGCTGGCACTGATCGCTGCCCGCATGGAATCTGCAGGCATTGCCTATACGGTCGAGACAGACCATGTGGAGCAGGAAGACTGGCAGAATGGCTGGCGCAAGTATTACCATCCCATGGAGATCGGCAAGCGTCTGGCAGTCGTGCCTTCCTGGCAGGAGTACGAGACGGACCGTGTCAAGCTGGTGCTGGACCCCGGCCTTGCCTTTGGCACCGGCGGCCACGAGACCA
>CAYXQN010000147.1:0-3136 GCA_964466825.1 uncultured Faecalibacterium sp.
CTGGAAATTGGTGAAATGGGCAAATGGGGTTCGAAATGCGGACCCCATTTTTTGTTGGGGTTATGGTATGATGATGGTGCAAAAAACAATGTGCGCACGATCTTCTGCGACGGCAGAAAGCGAGACCTGAACAAGGAAAGGAAGAACGCTATGTATTACGACCATGACCCCAGATTTCCGGAGAACTTTATGTGGGGCGCTTCCAGCGCTGCATGGCAGGTAGAAGGCGGCGTTGCCGACGGCGGGCGCACACCGGCTATCATCGACCTGAACTCCAAGACCAAAAAGCCCTTTGCAGACAACACCTATGCAGCAGACCACTACCATCATTTCAAAGAAGACGTGGCGCTGATGGCAGAATGCGGCTTTTCCAGCTATCGCTTTTCGCTGAGCTGGTCGCGCATCATCCCCCGGTCGGACGGTAAGGTGAACCCGGAGGGCGTTGCATTCTACAATGCGCTCATCGACGAGTTGGTGGCCAACAACATCACCCCCATCGTGACTTTGTATCACTACGATATGCCGCTGTGGGTGGACGAAGAGCTGGGCGGCTGGAAAAACCGTGCTATCGTAGATGCTTTTGAACATTACTGCCGGATCTGCTTTGAAAACTTTGGCGACCGGGTAAAGTACTGGCTGGCCCTCAACGAGCAGAATATGCAGATCTGCTACGGTCATTGGCTGGGTGTCAGTAAGGGGTGCGAAGACTGGTTCAAGGACCAGTGGAAAATCAACCATATCATGAACCTGTGCCATGCCAAGGCGGTCAACGCCTGCCACGAGATGGTGGAAAACGGCAAGATCGGCCCGGTGCCTGGCTGTGTGCCCATCTATCCGGAGAGCTGCCGGCCCGAAGACCAGATCGCAGCGATGAATGCGGAGGAATTTACCGAAAAGTTCTGGATCGATACCTATGTCTATGGCGAGTACAGCAGGTTCATCAAACATTACTGGGCGGAAAACGACATCGACCCGGAGATCCTGCCCGGAGACGAGGAGCTGATGAAGAGCGCAAAGATCGATTTTATCGCCGTCAACTGCTACCGCAGCAACACGGCAAAGTTTGCGCCTCATGATGCAAAACAGCAGGACTATCTGCTGAATAAAAATGGCGTTAAGGGCCAGATGGTGTTTCCGGTGGAGCCGGGCCGTTATGCACTGACCCGGAACCCCTATGTGGAATATACCGATTGGGATTGGGAGATCGACCCGGTCTGCCTGCGGTACGAAATGCGCTACCTGTGGGACCACTATCATCTGCCCATGATGATCACAGAGAACGGCTATGGCGCACACGAGAGCAAGGATGCAGACGGTCAGGTGCATGATCAGGGCCGTATCGAGTATCTGCGGGAACACATCTATCAGCTGGGCCTTGCCATTGAGGATGGCTGTGAGGTGATCGCCTACAATCCGTGGTCTTTTACCGACCTGCTTTCCACCGGAAATGGCATGGCAAAGCGGTACGGTCTGGTTTACATCGACACCACCGATGAGGAACAGAATGCGGCAAAGAGCGTGAAAGAACTGTCCATGAAGCGCATCAAGAAGGATTCGTTCTACTGGTATTCGGCCCTGATCCGCTCCAACGGACAGGAATGGGGAAAGGAGATGCTGAAATAATGGCGAAGAAGGATTATAAGGCAATGGCAGCCGGCATCATTCAGAACGCTGGCGGCGAAGCAAACGTGATCAGTGCGACCCACTGCATGACCCGGCTGCGTCTGGTGCTGCGGGATACCGGCAAGTTTGATACGGAAAAGGTCAAACAAGTGTCCGGTGTGCTGAATGTGATCCAGCAGAACGGCGAGTATCAGGTGGTTATTGGCCAGGATGTGCCTGACCTGTACGCCG
This sequence comes from uncultured Faecalibacterium sp., assembly GCA_964466825.1. Taxonomy (GTDB): domain Bacteria; phylum Bacillota; class Clostridia; order Oscillospirales; family Ruminococcaceae; genus Faecalibacterium. Next base: position 1,855 of record CAYXQN010000147.1, read on the forward strand.
AGATCATCAAGCTGGAGGGAATCAAGGCAGGCGGTACGGTGGAGGACGCAGCAGCAGCTGAAAAGGACCTGGCACAGGACCATGGAAGCATCGGCAATGCCATCCTCTCCTTTATCGGCGGCACCTTCAGTCCGGTGATCCCGGTGCTGGTGGCAGGTGGTCTGACCGGTGCAGTCCTCTCGCTTATGACCAATGTGTTTGGTGTGGCGGCAGACTCCGGCACCTATACCATCTTCTCGGCCATCAACCAGGCCACCTTCTATTTCCTGCCCATCTTTATCGGTTTTGCTGCTGCCAGCCGCCTCAAGTCCAACGGTTTTTTGGGTGCATTCCTGGGTGCGATTCTGTTGTTCTCCACCATCAATGGTGCAGAGGGGCTGGACTTCTTCGGCATCCCGGTGCAGGCCATTAGCTATAACGCAACAGTGTTCCCGGTCATTCTGGGCGTGCTGTTCATGAGCGTGATCTACAAATTCCTGCAAAAACACATCCCGGTCTTCCTCAAGACCATCGTGGTCCCGCTGCTGACCATCCTGATCACGGTGCCGGTCACCCTGATCGTTCTGGGCCCCATTGGCAACACCATGGGCACCTGGCTGGCAAACGGCGTGTATGCCATCTATCAGGCAGTGCCGTCGGTCGCAGTTATGATCATTGGCATCACCACTCCGCTTATGGTCTTCTTTGGTATGAACAACGCTACCTATCCGGTGGTCTTTGCACTGATGGCAGCTGTCAATTCGGACCCGCTGATCTGCACCGGCATGGCTCCGGCCAACGTTGCAGTGGGCGGTGCCTGCCTGGCGGCAGCTCTGCTGGCAAAGGATGTGGAAGAAAAGTCGGTGGGGATCTCGGCCGGTATCACAGCCCTGTGCGGCATTACCGAGCCGGGCGTCTACGGTGTGCTGTTCCCTAAGACTTATCCGCTGGTTGGCGCTATGATCGGCGGCGGTGTGGGCGGCCTGCTGGCAGGTGTTCTGGGCATGACCCAGTATGTGATCTCCACCCCGGGCTTTATCAGTCTGCCGGCTTACATCGACCCCAACGGCTCCAGCTATAACCTGATCGTGTCCATCGTTGTGATGGTGGTAGCCGTGGTGCTGGGCTTTGTGGCGACCTACCTGCTGGGCAAGCGTGCACAGGCAAAGAAATAATGCACTGAACAGGCGCAGAACAAAATGAAAAGCCGGTGTGCTGGTAAAACAGTACACCGGCTTTTTGCCGCAACATGGATGTTCAAAATATCTCTATTGTATGGCCCGGCGGCATCTGCTAAAATAGG
>CAYXQN010000148.1:0-3098 GCA_964466825.1 uncultured Faecalibacterium sp.
CGCCGGATGCGGCAAAGAAGGGGCTGAACTTGCCCTCAAAGCCATTGTTGCCCACAACCAGGATACCGTCATTGGTCGTCGTCTCGCTGGTGGTCGTGGAAGCTGCCGGAGTAGAAGCCACACTGGAAGAAGGAGCGGAAGAACCGCAGCCAACCAGGACGCTTGCACCCATAACAACTGCCAGTGCCATTGCGAGCACTTGCTTCATGCGTTTCATGTGTGAAAAACCTCCCCAATTATAGTTGGATGTCAGCATTCTTTCTTACAGACAACTGTCTGTAAGAAGAAAGAGGATCCTCTTTCTCGCCTGCGATGTACCTTCACCGCAAACAAATCTTGCCGACCAATAGTAATATGATATCTCAGATTTCATATTCTGTCAATAAAAAGCTCCATTTTTGACACATTAAAAATTGATGACAATTTATCAATGCACCTTCCATTTTTTGTTACTTTATGTCAACCCGCTGGAGCGCCGGCTAAAAAATTTTACCCAAAGAACTTTTTTTCAGGTTTTTTCGCCAGACTCCTCGGTGTAGTCCATCCGGCACACCAGCACAAACGCCGCATAATTTGCCGCTCCGCTTGCGATCAGCAGCAGTAAATAAAGCAACGATGGGATCTGCGCCCCCTGTGCGCCGTGCAAGTACAAATCAACACATTCGCCCACAGCAGATATGCCGGCAGAAGCAACCACCAGTACACACCGCATCGGCAATGCTTTTACCGTCTGCTCGTGCAGGTAGCTGCGCAGCGGGTCACCGCCTGCAGTCAGTCTTGCCAGCGCCCAGACCACACTGACCGCCGCCACCAGCGCTGCCATATAGGGCAGAAGAACATAAAAGTGCTCCATTGCACCGGGTGCCGGCACACAACCTGCTGCGATCAATGCAGCCAGCGCACCGCCGCACAGCAGCCAGAGCAGCGCCAGCATTTTAGACCGCGCAATCTTCCCGTTATATCGACGATAACTTCCTGTGTACTGATAGTTTCCATTCAGATCCTTCCGGAAGTCATCCAGATATTCCTTGTTTTTGCGCTTTTGTTTCCGCTCCATTATTCCAGCCCCGTCAGATCGTAGTCATCCAGCCACTTCTTTGCGGTCTCGCATACACCACGCAGGCAGCTCTCCTCAAAGGGACTATCCAAGCCAGCATTCTTCAACAGCTCTGTGAACACGCAGCTGCCGCCCTGACGGGTGTAAGCCATATAGTGCTCCCATGCATTGGTGCGGTCCTTCTGGAGCATCGCCCAGAACTGCAGGCTGACCGTCTGTGCCAGACAATAGTCAATATAGTAGAAGGGGCTTTCGTAAATGTGCTTCTGGCGCTGCCAGCCCTCACCCTCGCTGTAGAAGGGGATCTCTCCGTCCAGCTTCATCCAAGGCATATACACGCCCAGCAGCTCCTTCCAGACGGCGTGACGCTCTGCCGGGGTCATCTCCGGTTTTTCGTACACAACATGCTGGAAATGGTCTACCATGGTGCCATAGGGGATAAAGGTCAGTGCGCCCGCCAAATGACTGTAGCGGAATTTGCGGGCATCCTCGCCAAAGAAACCTTCTGCCCAGGGCCATGCAAAGAACTCCATGGACATGGAATGTACCTCACAGCCTTCCATGCTGGGCCATACGGTGGACACCGGGATACGGTCGCGGTTCATATAGGCCGCAAAGGCGTGACCAGCCTCATGGGTGACCACCTCAACGTCGTGCTGGGTCCCATTGAAGTTTGCAAAGATGAAGGGCACACCGTAGTCTGCAATGCTGGTGCAGTAGCCGCCCGCAGACTTACCCGGGGTAGACAACACATCCAGCAGCTGATTTTCCAGCATCATGTTAAAAAATGCACTCGTCTCGGGCGAAAGCTCATCGTAGAACTTTTTGCCCTGTGCCAGGATCGCATCCGCATCGCCTGCCGGGGTCGGGTTGCCCGAGCGGAACATCAGTGCATTATCCGCAAAACTCATGGGGTATTCCTTGCCCAGACGCTTTGCCTGCTCACGATAAATGCTGTCTGCCAGAGGGACCAGATACTTGACCACTGCTGCACGGAATTTTTCCACATCCGCTTTGGTATAGCAGTTACGGCCCATGCGATAGTAGCCCAGGGTCGTATAGCCCTCATATCCCAGCTTTTTACCCATTTCGTCCCGCAGATGGGTCAACTTGCCATAGATCTCATCCAGCTCCGCCTGATGATCCTTATACCACTGGCCCTCTGCCTTCCAGGCTGCCAGACGGCGTGCATCGTCTGCATCATTTTTGAAGGGGCTGAGCTGGGACAGCGTGTAGACACCGTCCTCAAAGGGGATCTGTGCACTGGCGATCAGCTTTCCGTACTGCTGGGTCAGCTCATTTTCCTTTTCCAGCTCTGCCATGATCTCCGGAGCAAAGGTCTTGCGAGCCATCTCTGCATTGACGAACATCAGCTCGCCGTACTCTGCTTCAAACTCCTTGCGGAAAGGCGAAGCCAGCAGTGCAGCGGTCCAGTCGTCCTGCCATGCCTGCAGCTTGGGGGATGCACCGTTCCAGAAGGTCACCTCTCCGTCATAAAACTCATCTCTGGTATCAATGGTCTGACGGACATTTGCCAGCGTTGCCTGGGTATCCACCGTCTTTTCCAGCTTCTGCTCCTCCAAAAACGCTTCACGGGCAGCAGCATAATCCGCTGCCTCCTTCAGACGCTGAGTCAGAGCTTCGTACTGCTTATGTACGGCTTCCATATCCGGGCGCTGATAGATCATCTCAGAAAACTTCATGGGTTCGTTCTCCTTCTTTTTATTGGTTTAAAGACATTGTAGCACACCCGGCAGCAGATGACCAGCCCATGTTTGAATTACAAACCTGTTTACGTCAGGTCTGTACAATTATCAACTCAGGATCGTACAAAAAGAAAAAAGCAAGTACACATATGTGTACTTGCTTTTTTGTTGGTGCACCTTCAGGGACTCGAACCCTGGGCCCACTGATTAAGAGTCAGTTGCTCTACCAACTGAGCTAAAGGTACATATTATCAGAATGCGGTTTCTTCATTCTGATAATTTTAAGTCGGCGACTACCTATTTTCACGAGCCGTTTCCAGCTAACTATCTTCGGC
>CAYXQN010000149.1:0-3085 GCA_964466825.1 uncultured Faecalibacterium sp.
ACCAGACAGAGTGCTGGTGAGGGCGCCTGCGAACATGGACAGCATGCCTTCGCGGTTGGGCAGCTTTGCGATTGCGTTGGTCTCGGCAGCATCCATAGCCTTGCCTTCCATGAAGCCAGCCTTAACGACGAACTTCTTGGACTTGTCGCCATCCTGGTACTTGCACAGGATACGAGCAGCAGCCATCGGATCTTCTTCGTGAGCAAAAGCGATAGCGGTATCGCCCTTGAAGTTAGCGGTCAGGTCCTCCAGAGAAGTACCCTTAACAGCCAGACGCAGCATGGTGTTCTTCACGACCATGTACTCGACGCCTGCCTCACGCAGCTCCTTGCGGAGCTTGGTGTCGTTCTCGACGTTAATGCCGCCGTAAGCGACGACGCAGCCGGAAACCGCATTCTCAAACTTTGCCTTCAGATCAGCGACGTAAGCCTGCTTTTCAGAAAGAATCTTTGCACTGGGCATTCGGTTTCACCTCGTTTCAGAAAACTTATATCGAAAGCTGAAGCAGTAAAAAAGCCTCTTTCCCGCACCAAGTCCGAGAAAGAGGCATAAAGCAACTTTACGCACGTTTCTCGGCAGGCGGACAAGCTTTACACTGGACTCCAGCGCCTGCTGTCTTAAAAACAGCATGATTATAGTACCGCAAACGTGCGGAGTTGTCAAGTACTTTTTTGAAATTTTTTAATAAAATTTTCTGCTGCCGTTATCGACAGCAGAAAACCATCAAAAACTCAAATTAGACACCGTACTTCAGGGTGTTCAGACGGATGCCAGGGCCCATGGTGGTAGCCACGGTAGCGCTCTTGAAGTAGGTACCCTTAGCAGCAGCGGGCTTTGCCTTAGCAATAGCCTCCATCACAGTGTCCAGGTTGGTGTACAGCTTCTCTGCACCGAAAGAAGCCTTGCCAACGGGAACATGGATGATGTTCTGCTTGTCCAGACGGTACTCGATCTTACCAGCCTTAGCCTCGCTGACAGCCTTGCCCAGGTCAGGAGCAACGGTACCAGCCTTGGGGTTGGGCATCAGACCACGGGGGCCCAGGACCTTACCCAGACGGCCAACGCGACCCATCATATCGGGAGTGGTCACGACGACGTCAAAGTCCATGAAGCCGCCAGCGATGCGAGCGATCAGGTCATCATCACCAACGATATCAGCGCCAGCAGCCTCAGCAGCAGCAGCAGCGGGGCCCTTAGCGATTGCGCAGACGCGGACGGTCTTGCCGGTGCCGTTGGGCAGAACGACAGCGCCACGGACCTGCTGGTCAGCGTGACGGCCGTCAACGCCCAGGCGGACGTGCAGCTCAACGGTCTCATCGAACTTAGCGGAAGCGGTCTTGCAAGCCAGCTCCAGAGCCTCGTTCACATCATACAGTTTGGTAGAATCGACCAGCTTTGCAGCGTCGACATAGTGCTTGCCATGTTTCATTGTATATCCTCCTGTGTGGTCATGCGGGCAGTGTTATGCCCTCCCACTGTTTATGTCTCAGCCCTCGACGGTGACGCCCATGCTGCGGCAGGTGCCACGGACCATGCTGCAAGCAGCTTCCAGAGAAGCAGCGTTCAGGTCGGGCATCTTGGTCTTTGCGATCTCTTCCACCTGAGCAGCGGTCAGAGTAGCAACCTTGTCCTTGTTGGGCTTGCCGGAAGCGGTGTTGATGCCAGCTGCCTTCTTGATCAGAACGGCTGCCGGAGGAGTCTTAGTGATGAAGCTGAAGGAGCGGTCAGCGTAGACAGTGATGACGACGGGGATCACATAACCCATCTGGTTCTTGGTACGCTCGTTGAACTCCTTGGTGAATGCCATGATGTTGACACCCTTCTGACCCAGAGCAGGGCCAACAGGGGGAGCCGGAGTCGCCTTGCCGGCCTCGATCTGCAGCTTAATGTAGCCAGTAACTTTCTGTGCCATGATAAATGCACCTCCAAAAATCTGTGGTGAGTTGCGGCGCCGGATGTCGACGCCTCCCACGAGCATATGCACAAAACATACGCTCTATAAGAACCGCACTGCGGTCTTACCTTGGTAAACGGATCATTGCCGATTGATTACGGCAGCTCGACCTGACCGATCTCCACTTCTGCGGGAGTTTCGCGGCCGAACATATTGACTTTGAGCTTCACCTTGAAGTTCAAGGTGTCCAGTTCCTCTACAACGCCCATAAAGCCTTCCAGAGGACCGGCGGTGATCTGCACGGTATCGCCAACAGCAAAGTCTACCGTCAGCGGAGCAGCCTTTTCGACACCCATCTTCTCGACCTCTTCCGGGGTCAGGGGAACGGGCTTGGATGCGGGACCGACAAAACCGGTGCAGCCGCGCGTGTTGCGCACTACATACCAGGTATCGTCGTTCATCACCATTTTGACCAGAACATAGCCGGGGAAGAGCTTGTGCTCTACCATCTTCTGCTTGCCGTTCTTGTCGATTTCAGGAACCATCTCGACGGGAACCTTGATCTCGCAGATCAGATCCTGCAGGTGGCGGTTGTCCACCATGGTCTGCAGGTCATTTGCGACCTTGTTCTCGTAGCCGGAATAGGTATGGACTACATACCAAAGTGCCTCAGTGGATTGTTCTTCCATTTTGGTTGACCCTCCGTTTCAAGATGATTCAGGCGCCGATGATCAGACCCAGGATGCCACCAAAGATGGAATCCAGCAGGATCATCGCCACCGCTGCAATGACAACACAAACGAGCACAACGATAGTGTTGGTCTTTACGTCCTTCTTGGACGGCCACACGACCTTCTTCAGCTCGCTCTTGGTGTCACGGAAGAACTTTGCAATACGAGAAGCAAAGTTCTTGACAGCGGTTGTAGCTTTGGCCACAAAGCCCGGCTTTTTCTCGGTTTTGTCTGCCATTGTGCGTCCGCCTTTCTTTTACTTCGTTTCGCGATGAACAGTGTGCTTGTTGCAGAAACGGCAGTGCTTCTTCATCTCGAGACGCTCAGGGTTGTTCTTCTTGTTCTTCGTGGTGTTGTAGTTGCGCTGCTTGCACTCAGTGCATGCCAGAGTGATTTTAACGGTCATTTGTTGACACCTCCATTATAACGGTTGTTTTGAACCTCCCTCGGGTTGCGGGTG
>CAYXQN010000150.1:0-3074 GCA_964466825.1 uncultured Faecalibacterium sp.
GTGCCCCTCGAACTGTTCGACCGCAAAGCTGCCCTTTGCTGTCATGGGCACTGCGCCGTGGTAGAGCAGGTTGCCGTTTTCGATGTGGTAAACACTGCCCTTGGAATACAAAAACTCCACATGCTGCTGGAGATGCTCGCTCTGACGGAAGGACAGCACCAGCTTTTGCAGCACGAATTCTTCGTCCGCATTGAGCGCCGCCGGGTCTGCCGGGTCTACCGTGGGGAAGGAGGTATCCCGCAGGGGGTAGTCCTTCTCGCCGATCCGGACGGTGTGCTTGTCCCAATCGATGCGGCGCAGGAAATCGCGCCCCTGCATCTGGAAATCCGGGTTTCGGTCGATGACCTGACACTCCAGCTTGAACATCAGGATGCTGATGGCCTTATGCATCACAGCACAGCGGTGCAGCATGCCGGCGGTATAAGGCCCGCGGGCTGCATCGGTGTGGGGCATCCAGATGGACAGGTCGTCCTCGCCGTAGAACTGCTCTGCCATGCGCTGCAAATGGCGCAGATTGATGCCGTAGCAGTCTTCGATCATGCCGTGGTTGTGGTAGGCAAGGGTCGTTTTGAGTACAGTGCAGATGCAGATGGGGCTGCCTGCTGCGGCACCCATCCAGACCACATCGTGGTTGCCCCACTGGATATCCACATTGTGGTGACGCATCAGCAGATCCAGAATGATATCCGGACGGGGGCCGCGGTCGAACAGGTCACCCAGAATGTGGAGCTTGTCCACCGCAAGGTGCTTGATCAGCTCGCACAGACGGACGATGAACTTATCTGCCCGCCCGTTCTCAATGATGCTGCCCACGATCTGCCCATAATACAGATCCTTATCGTGATCCTCAAAGTGTGCGTGGAGCAGCTCGTCCAGAATATAGCCGCAGCTCGACGGCAGGCAGCGGCGCACATGGTCACGGGTATGCTTGGAGGACACCAGCCGGGCAATGTCGATCAGCTGAAGAAGCGTTTCGCTGTACCACTGCTCCAGCTCTTCGCCATCGATGAACTTCTCCTTGAGCTGAGGCAGCTTTTCGTTGGGGTAATAGATCAGCGTTGCCAGCTCGGCACGGGTCTCCTCCGATACAGACTCGCCAAGGACGACATCCACCTTTTCGCGGATGACACCGGAGGCAGAGTTCAGGATATGAACGAATGCCTCGTTCTCGCCATGCAGGTCGCTGATGAAGTGTTCGGTGCCCTTGGGCAGCTTGAGCAGCGCCTGCGTGCTGATGATTTCACTGGCAGCAGCAGCCTGCGAAGGGTAGTCCCGCGAAAGCAGGGACAGGTATTTGAGGTTGTCGCGGATCTCATCGGTTTCGGTGCGCATAATTTCCTCCCAATAACATCTTTCTTTTTCTTTAGTATAGCACGTTTGAGGGCAAAAGTGGTATACTTGTTCTGGAACTCCACTTAAAATTTGCACAAAGGACTTTGGATATTATGCTGAAAAGTGAGCTTGTTCACATTCCGTCCGCCTGTACCCTCTGCCCGCGCCGCTGCAAGGCAGACCGCGCCGCCGGCAAGCCCGGCTTCTGCGGTGCAGGCGGCACCCTGAAGGCAGCCCGCGCCGCCCTGCACCACTGGGAAGAGCCGTGCATCAGCGGCACGCGCGGCAGCGGCACCGTGTTCTTTTCCGGCTGCACGCTCAAATGCTGCTTCTGCCAGAACTACCCCATCAGCGCTGAGGGGCTGGGCAAGGAGTTGAGCGTGGAGGAGCTTGCCGCTATTTTTCTCTCGTTGCAGGCACAGGGCGCACACAACATCAATCTGGTCACGCCAGGCCAGTGGCGGCCCTGGATCATCGCCGCGCTGGAGCTTGCGCGCGCGCAGGGGCTGCACCTGCCCATCGTGTGCAACACCGGCGGCTACGAGACACTGGAGAGCATCGAGGCGTGGCGTGGCTATGTGGACATCTGGCTGGCCGACCTGAAATACGTCTCGTCCACACTGTCGGCCCAGCTGTCGGCGGCACCCGACTATTTTGCCGTGGCCAAACCTGCTATCGAGGCCATGCTGGCGCAGGCCGGGCACCCGGTATTTGACGCCGAGGGCATTTTGCAGCGGGGCGTCATCCTGCGCCACCTTGCCCTGCCCGGCCATGTGGAGGACAGCTTTGCCGTGCTGGATCAGATGGCACAGTGGAACGACGCCGACCCCGGCTGCTTTCTGCCCAGTGTCATGAGCCAGTACACCCCTTTCTACAAAGCTGCCGAGCACGGCATCGGCCGCCGCATCACCACCTACGAATACCGCCGAGTGGTCAACTACGCCATAGACAAGGGGCTGGCGCAGGGCTATATGCAGCAAAAAAGCAGTGCCAAAGAGGAATACACCCCCAGTTTTGACCTTACCGGCGTGTGATTTCGTCATTTCCGACAAAAAACCTTTCTATTTTTCTCTCGCGTCCGCTGGAATCGACTTGCATTCCGGCGCGATTCGCACTATAATGGATACAACAATGTGTGCTCAGTGACTTTCCCGTGAAAAAGCCGCCGGGCGACGGTCCGCCGGGCCGCAACACATCCCGTTTTCTTCAGGAGGAGCGTTATGGAACATTTTAATCCGATCCTTGGCAGCAAGCCCAATGGTCAAAAATTCATCACCTGCGGCGAGATCATGCTGCGCCTGACCCCGCCGAACTACGAAAAGATCCGGATGGCTTCTGCCTTTGAGGCAAGCTACGGCGGCAGCGAAGCGAACATCGCCCTCGCGCTGGCAAATCTCGGTGTGGACAGCACCTTTTTCAGCGTGGTACCCAACAACAGCCTTGGCAAGAGCGCGGTGCGCTGGCTGCGCTCCAACGATGTGCACTGCACCCCGATGATCCTGACTGATCCGGACGAGACCCCCTCCAACCGTCTTGGTACTTACTATCTGGAGACCGGTTACGGCATCCGCCCGTCCAAGGTCATTTACGACCGTAAGCACAGTGCCATCACCGAATACGACTTCTCTCAGGTGGATCTGGATGCTCTGCTGGAAGGCTTTGACTGGCTGCATCTGAGCGGCATTACTCCGGCTCTGGCACCCAACTGCCGCACCCTGATTCTGGACATGCTCCGGGTCGCA
>CAYXQN010000151.1:0-3027 GCA_964466825.1 uncultured Faecalibacterium sp.
CAACTGGGGCGATGAGGGCAAGGGCCGCATGGTCGACCTGATCAGCCAGGAGTATGACATCGTTGCGCGTTATCAGGGCGGCAACAACGCAGGCCACACGGTCAAAAATGAGCGTGGCAAGTTTGTGCTGAACCTGCTGCCTTCCGGCATTCTGCGTCCGGAGGTCGTTTGCGTGATGGGCAATGGTATGGTCATCGACCCCCGTCATTTGGATGAGGAGATCACCCGCCTGCGTGAACAGGGCGTTGAGATCACTCCTGCAAACCTGAAAATTTCTGATCGTGCTACCATTACCATGCCGTTCCATGTTGAGCAGGATGGTCTGGAAGAAGCTCGTCTGTCCAAGACTGGTGCACAGTTCGGTTCCACCAAGCGCGGCATTGCTTACGCCTATGGCGATAAGTATATGAAGAAGACCCTGCGTATGGGCGATCTGCTGCATCTGGATGACGCAGTGCATAAGCGCCTGGTCACCATGGTCGATTCCAAGAATCTGGTCATGGAAGGCAGCTACGGCGCAGCACCCATCAGCGTGGACGAGATGTGGGCATGGCTGGAGAAGTATGCAGCGATTTTCAAGGATTACATCTGCGACGCAGGCCAGTACCTTGCCGATGCAGACGAAGCCGGCAAGAAGATCCTGTTCGAGGCTCAGCTGGGCGCTCTGCGCGACATCGACTTCGGCATCTACCCCTACACCACCTCCTCCAACGTCATCGGTGCTTACGCACCCATCGGCGCAGGCATCCCGGGCCACAAGCTGGACAACTCCATTGGCGTCATGAAGGCTTACTCCTCCTGCGTGGGCGATGGTCCCTTTACTGCGGAGCTGGCAATGACCGAGGAAGAAAAGCACTTCCTGCGTGAGGCAGGCCACGAGTATGGTGCTGCTACCGGCCGTCCCCGCCGCGTTGGCCCCATCGATCTGGTTGCAAGCCGCTATGGTGTGTTCTGCCAGGGCTGCGACGAGGTCGCACTGACCCTGCTGGACGTTCTGGACTATATGGAGCAGATCCCTGTGGTCACCGCATATAAGCTGACCGATGGCACTACCACCACTCGCTTCCCCATGGGTGAGACGCTGGATACTGCCCAGCCTGTTGTAGAGTACCTGCCCGGCTGGCACTGCGACATCACCAAGGTCCGTAAGTGGGAGGATCTGCCGGTGGAAGCTCGCAATTATATCGAGTATCTTGAAAAGGCAGTAAACTGCAAGATCACCTACATCTCTGTGGGTGCAGAGCGTGAGGCATACGTCCACCACGTTTGATCCTCAGCGCAGCCCCGCAAAAACGTAACAGAAAAGGAAGCGTCACAGATGTTTGATATCATTACCGACAGCGCCTGCGACCTGACGCTGGATACTGCAAAAAGGCTGGGTGTGGAGATCGTTCCGTTCTATGTTTCGCTGGACGGCGAGCATTACCGCAAAGAGGGCAAGGAGATCGCAGTGAGGGATTTCTATCAGTTTATGGTAGATAACCCCTCGGCCTATCCCAAGACCAGTCTTGCCTCTATCGAAGACTTTGAGCAGGTGTTCCGTGCCCATGCAGAGGCAGGCAGGGATGTTCTGTGCCTGTGCTTTACCGGCAAGATGAGCGGCTGTGTGGGCAGCGCCCGCAACGCCCGGGAGCTGGTACTGGAGGATTACCCCGAAGCGCGCATTGAGGTGCTGGACAGCGGCGCTGCGACCGTGACCGAATCTACCATGGTAGAAAACGCTGTTGCGATGCGGGATGGCGGCTGTACGCTGGAAGACGCTGTGATGTGGCTGGAAGCGGAAAAAGCAACCAACAACATCTTCTTTACCGTGGGCAACCTGGATTACCTGATCAAGGGCGGCCGTATTGGCAAGGTGACGGGCCGTGCTGCAAATATGCTGGGCATCAAACCGATGATCCTGTTCAAGGACGGCGAGATCTTCTCGGGCGGTGTGGCACGCGGACGTCAGAAGAGTTTTGAAAAAGCGCTGGAACAGCTGCTGAATTATCTGGAAGCGCACGGCGGTACGCCGGATGATTACCGTATTACGGTAGGCTTCGGCTACGACGAGGAAGAAGGCAAGCGTTTGTGGATGCAGACCCGTGCGGCTCTGCGTGCAAAGTATCCTGCTTCTCAGTGCGAAGTGAGTCTGCTGCAGATCGGCTGCACCATTGCGGTGCATACCGGTCCCTACGCACTGGGCATGGGTATCATGCGCCGGTGGAAAAAGCAGTGATCTGATATAAAAACAGTCTCCCGATTCGGGAGGCTGTTTTTTGTTTGCAGAAAAACGACAGGATTGCAAACTTTTTGTGAATCGGGGATTTTGTGCCGGGTATCCTATTGACAAAGTGGGTGGATTGGAGTATATTTTTAGCAGTCGGAAGGCTAGAGTGCTAAAAAGAAAGAACCTTGCAAAGGAGGGCGGGAAAATGAGACGAAAAACAGCGAACAAGCGGTTTCATGGCGGTCGCTCCGGGTTGCGGGGCGGTTAGAAAATACGCTTTTGTCTGTCCGCTGAACCAAAACGAAACGGTATGAATGGAGGTCTGACTTTATGAATACCAACCAATATACGCAAAAAACACTGGAAGCACTTCAGGCAGCACAGCAGCTTGCCGTAGAGTACCAGCACAATGCACTGGAGCCTGAGCATCTGCTCCACGCTCTGGTGACCCAGCAGCAGGGGCTGATCCCGCAGCTTTTACAAAAACTGAATGTGGACTCCGGCAGCTTTGCTGCTGCGGTGGCCGAAAAGCTTTCGGCGCTGCCGAGGGTGTCCGGCTCGGGGCGTGACCCGGAAAAAATCTATATCTCGCAGGCGGCAGATAAGGTGCTGAGCGCTGCCGCACGGGAAGCCAAGGCGATGAAGGATGAGTTCATCAGCGTGGAGCACCTGTTCCTTGGCATTCTGGATGAGCCTACCCAGAACATCACTGCGCTGCTGCGGGCATTTGGCATTACAAAAGATCAATTTTTGCAGCAGCTTACGGCGGTGCGCGGCAACCAGCGTGTGACCACCGATAACCCGGAGGATACCTACAA
>CAYXQN010000152.1:0-2865 GCA_964466825.1 uncultured Faecalibacterium sp.
GGTGTTCTCGCCGTTCATGTCGGTGTTGGCAGAGCAGTGCATGGAAGCCATGCCGTTCAGCGGCAGGAAGTAGTTCATCATGGAGAACATACCCTTCTTCATCTCGCCGCCGTACCAGGTGTTGGCGATGACCTGCTCACGGGTGGTCAGGTTGAACATGACTGCAGTCTCAGAGTTCAGGCCCAGTTCCTTGTAGTTCTCGACCTTTGCCTTGGAAGCGTTGTAAACAACAAAATCCGGCTCAAAGTTCTCCAGTTCCTCAGCGGTGGGCTGGATGAACATGTTCTTGACAAAGTGTGCCTGCCAGGCCACTTCCATCACAAAGCGGATAGCCATGCGGGAATCGTGGTTTGCACCGCAGAATGCGTCCACAACGAACAGGCGCTTGTTGGACAGCTCCTTCAGAGCCAGCTCCTTAACAGACTCCCAAGCCTCCTGAGTGGCAGGATGGTTGTCGTTCTTGTACTCATCGCTGGTCCACCACACGGTGTTCTTGGAGGTCTCGTCCATCACGATGTACTTGTCCTTGGGAGAGCGGCCGGTGTAGATGCCGGTCATAACGTTGACAGCACCCAGCTCGCTGACCTGGCCCTTTTCAAAGCCTTCCAGCTCGGGACGGGTCTCTTCCTCGAACAGCTGCTCGTAGGAGGGGTTGTAAACGACTTCGGTGGTGCCGGTAATGCCATATTTGGTAAGATCCAACTTTGCCATATTCGATATACCTCTACTTTCGTCTATTCCTTACAATTTGCAGGAAACGCAGCGCTTTTTACAAACCGTAAACGCTGCTTAGGGGAAAAACGATACAATGCAAATTCCCCTGTATACCATTATACATAAAAGATTTCTGAAATCAACAAACAAATCGTGCGATGTGCAAAAAGAACGCAAATTTCATTAAGGATCTTTGCCGATTGAATTAAATTCAGGAATCAAAAGAGGTGCGAAAATCGAAAAAGTAAAGGCGAACCGTGCAAAATCGAAGCTTTGATAAAATTTTATCCAGCTTGTGTTTATGGTGACATTCGTATGGGGACTGCGAGAAACAAGAGATCTGATTGACAGTTATTGGCATGATGACGAAAAGAGAAGGCTGCAGGTGGAAGATGTGCCGAAAATTTGCCGCACAAATTGACGCAAAACAGAATTGAGTTATAATGACGACATAGATGAATAAAATTAAATCGTGACATCTTGAAAATTCACGGGTCGTGTAAAAACATAAAGAAACGATTTCTTTTATTAACGGATCATTGTTTGATTCGTGCGCTTAATATGGTAAGAGCCGCTTCTGAGCGGAGCGGTATCACCTTTATTTGACTTTGAAAGGAAGTGCATCTGAATGAAAAAAGTATTTGGCGGCATTGCGCACAGCAGCTCTGGTATTTTCACTGTGTATCGTTGGTTTTGCAGATACAGAGTCTTACAGAGATGATCCGGCTCCGGATGCAGAAACTTCTGCTGCGGTGGAGGTGGATGGACCGGCAGAGCTGGAGATCCAGCTGAGAAGTCTGGAATGCGGTGTATGTGGGAAGTTTATGAATAATGCAAAAGTACTGATGAGCTATGAAGCCGGTCCGTATACGGAAGATTGAACCAACAAGCGCAATGGCGAAGATGAAGTTTACTACACCTGCTATGTTTGTGCAGATGTGTGCGGGTCCTGCGGTGCAACATCGGAGTCCTGGAATCGGTTGGGTGCTCAAACAAGGCGTGTTTGCCACGGCTGGTAAATTGTTTTTTGAAGGAACCTTCTCTAAAAAGGCGTGGGGCTGGCAACGGCTCTGCGTCTTTTTTGTGCAAAAAAAAACGCTGTCACACAAATTTCTTGGTTTTGTCAAGCGGATATCCTTGGCAAAGAAGCTTAACTTATGGTATACTATTAGTAGGATACAACAAAACCACCGCATGGCCTTGGCTATGCTGAGCTATGAGGTACATATCTATGAAGACCATTTATATCCTGTTGACCCGTTCGGGCACGATGCTGTCCCACCTGGTCTACCATATCACCGGCGCAAATTATACCCATGCGTCCATTGCATTTGAAGAAGATCTGAACTGCTTGTACAGCTCCACTCGTAAAAATGGCTATACCATGTTCCCGGCGGGCCCCAGCAAAGAGTTCTTGAACCGGGGCGTGTTCAAGCTGCGGGGAAATATGCCCTGTGCGCTGTACTCGATGGAAGTCAGTGATGAAGCATATACCCGCGCCAAGCGCCGTGCTGATCACATGATGGCTCATGGCGAACTGTACCGGTTTAATTCTTTGGGGCTGCTGCTTTGCGCTATGCACATCCGCTGGAAGCGCCGCCGGCATTATTTTTGTTCCCAGTTTGTCAGCGAAGTACTGGAAAAGAGCGGTGCAATGGAACTGCCCAAGGACAGTACCCTGATGCATCCCAATGACTATACCAGGCTGGAAGGGCTTACCTGCCTGTATGAGGGCGAGCTGTGCGATCTGCCGCAGCGCCAGAAGATGGACCTGGGAGAGCAGGAAACGGTCGTCAGCATCTATCTGGGACTGGCCCTTGGCCTGATGAAAAAGAGCAGCCGGAAATTTTTTGAGTTTTTTTGAAATTGGGTGTTGACAAAGTACGACTCCTGTGGTAAACTAATCGAGTCGGGAGCGAAAGCCCGATGCAAAATGGTCGTATGGCCCGTTGGTCAAGCGGTTAAGACAGAGGCCTCTCACGCCTTTAACATCGGTTCGATTCCGGTACGGGTCACCATTTTTTAAGAAGTAAAACGGCTGCAAAGCCGTTTTATATAGATGCCTTTTTAGCTCAGTCGGTTAGAGCATCTGACTGTTAATCAGAGGGTCGCCTGTTCGAGTCAGGCAAAAGGCGCCAACAAAAGCGATGG
>CAYXQN010000153.1:0-2864 GCA_964466825.1 uncultured Faecalibacterium sp.
GAATGATAAATGATGGATGCCGCATTGTTCTGCGGCTTTAAATTTCAATGATCCAATCTTCCACTTTTACGATCTCGCCGTGGTCCAGATAGACCCGCGGCACCCGGCGGGAGACCCCGCACAAAACCTCGTAAGAGATGGTATCGGTCTTTCGGGCGATGGTCTCGGCGGTCTCATACTGCCCGCCCCACAGGATGGCTTCGTCTCCCTCCTGCACATCGGGCAGGTCGGACACATCCACCATCATCTGATCCATGCACACCCGCCCCAGGACCGGGCAGGGGATGCCGTGGATCTCCACAGTACCGTTGCCGCAGCTCAGCAGGCGGGGGTAACCGTCCGCATAGCCGGTGCAAAGGGTCGCCACCCGGGTGGGGGCCTCAGCGGTGAACCGACGCCCGTAGCTGACCGACTGGCCCGGCTGCAGCTCCTTGACCATACTGACCACCGTTTTCAGGGTCATCACAGGGCGGAACTGTCCAAAGCGGACTTCCTCGCTGGGATCATAACCGTACAGGATGATGCCGGGGCGCGCCATGCAGTGCTCCGGGGGCAGGCCGGCACACCAGTCGGGGTGCAGCATGACTCCGGCAGAGTTGCCGCAGTGTACGAGCTGCGGTTCCTGCCCGGCTTCCCGCAGGGCGGTGTAGGCCCGGGCGAACAGCTCATATTGTTCCTTTGTATAAAGCAGATTTTCTTCGGCGGGATCGTCTGCGACCGAAAAATGCTGGAATAAGCCGGTCATGCGCAGTCCGGGCAGAGCGCAGACTTTCAACATTTCCTGCACGGCCTGTTCAAAACCAGAGCGCAGAGCAAAGCCGATGCGCCCCATGCCGGTGTCAGCTTTCAGGTGGATCTCCACCTGTCCGCCAGCGGTGCAGGCGGCTTCGCTCAGTGCGCGCGCCTGCGGCAGGGAATAGCAGGCAGCAGTGATCCTCTGTGCAATGAGCACCGGAGCGTATTCCGGTTCCACGTGCCCCAGTACCAGAATGGGCAGTGTCTGCCCTGCACGGCGGAGCTGGACGGCTTCCATCAGGCAGCTCACGGCCAGCCAGGCGGCGCCTTCCTCGGCAAAGACTCTGGCGCACTGGACTGCACCGTGGCCATAGCTGTCGGCCTTGACCACTGCACACAGCGGTAATGTCCCGGCACGGGCTTTGACCGCACGGAAATTATGCCGCAGCGCATCCAGATCGATTTCTGCCCAAACGTGCTTTTCAAAGCTCTGCATCGTCATGCTCAGTCGCTTCCTTTTTTCTGCGGTACGGTGTAAGAGCCGCGTCCGGTATGAACGGGTGCCCATCCATCAATGCCGCTCTCCTGCAGGGCATGCAGGGTCTTTTGGCGGAATGCGTGGTCTGTGCGGCAGCGTTCCCGCACAAAGTCCTTGGTCTCCTCCCGCACAGTCACGCCATCGGCCGGGCATTTGCTCTTTACGATGGGCAGTTCGGCTTCCCGGATGGCACACTGCACCTCATACTCTGTTGCCAGCAGCATGGGGCGGATCAGGGTCAGGTCCCGGCGGGACAGATAAGTTACCGGGGAGAAGCAGCCGATGCGTCCTTCCCGCCACAGATTCATATAGAATGTCTCTACGGCATCGTCCAGATGATGCCCCAGCGCCACCTTGTTGCAGCCCAGCTCCTGCGCTGCGGTATGCAGTGCGCCCCGGCGCAGCTTTGCACACAGAGCACAGGGGTTCTTTTCCTGCCGGTACTCAAACACCACCGGACCGATCTCAGTGCGGCGGATCTCGTGCCGGACGCCGTATCGGGCAAACAGCTCGGTCAGAACAGAGTAATCCACCGGCTCATGGTTGAACTGTGGGTCCAGCGTTACGGCGATGATCTCAAATTCAAAGCCGATGTACTGGCGCAGCATGGCCAGACCAACGGTCAGTGCCACACTGTCCTTGCCGCCGGACACGCCCACAAGGAGGCGATCGCCCGGTGCGATCATTTCATAATCCTGTACGGCTTTGCGCATCAGCCCGCACAGCCGCTGCATTGCTTTCGGTTCACTCATACAAGGGTCACGCTTTCGATCAGATTGACCAGGTCGTTGATGGAAGCAAGCTTGGTCAGTGCCGAAACATAGACCACCTCACCGTTTTCGTACTCCAGCGTAGCCAGCACTGCGTAATAAGTCTGGATATCACAGCGCACGGCAGTCACAGTGGCGCCTTCCACGGTCAGGTTGACCTTGCGCGGGCTGATAACGCCGTAGGCCTGCTTCAGATCTTCTTTGGACTGCTCGATAAAGTCCTCATAGCTGTCTGCATTTCCACGCTGCAGCAAAACAGCCTGATAGTCCTCGCCGTCGGCGGTTTCAGCGGTGGCCAGCGCCAGTACAGTGCCAAGGGTCTTGTCATCGGTCATTTTGCAGACCGTCCACAGATCACTTTCGTAGTACACAGCCACTCCGTTGGATCCGGTGTAATGAGTGTCCGGTTCCGCTGGGGTGCTGCGGTTGACCAAAAGGGTCAGCACGATGTAAGCGGCAATGCCCAGTGCGATAAAGATGCCCATGCCGGCCAGCAGCTTTTCGCTGCGGCGCTGCGCAGAGGCGTTGCGGTCAATGTCTTTTGGCATGAATTCAGTCTCCTTATGCAGATGGGGCGGCTGTGCCGCCCATATCCTTTATAGTATAGCACAACTGCCCTTAAAATTGTAGCGGTCTGCCAAAGAAAATCCCGCCCGGCGGTCAAAAAACTTTTTCGAAAATCGAAAATTCAAAATCAAGAGATTTCAAGAGAAAACAAGCGATTTCAAGAGATTTCAAATTTTATGCCGAAAAAATCAAAAATTCTTGTTGACAGGTGGCTTTTTACGATGTATACTAACACTCGCGCCCCACAAAGGCGC
>CAYXQN010000154.1:0-2848 GCA_964466825.1 uncultured Faecalibacterium sp.
TACGGTTATGTTGAGGAGTAATTCCCCGGCAGCCGCTGCATAAACTGTAACTGAATCAAGCGCCCCGCTAACAGAGCGTTCTGTGAGCGGGGCGTTTTTTGTGCCTTAAAAGCGAATTGCTTGCACGGTGAGGGCTGCTATGATAGAATAAAAACAGGAATGATGCAAAAGGGGAGAATGGGAATGGAGCAAATGTATTTGTGCCCATACTGCATGGAAGAACTGACGGGAAAGGTGCAAAGCTGCCCACACTGCGGACGGCTGTTTGAGGGCTGCAATCCGTGTGGAAGCCTGCCGGTGGGTACAATGCTGGCGGAGCGTTATACAGTGGGCGAAGTGCTGAGCGTGGATGGCGAGGGCGTTTTGTACTGCGGCGTGGAAAACCGGGGAAGATTCCGGGTGACGATCAAGGAATATCTGCCGGTGACCCTAGCGGCTGAACGCGGCGAAGATTTGGTGCTGCGCCCCAAGCAGGGCAGTGAGGTACTGTTCAAGACGACGAGGATGGATTTTGCGGACCTGTACCGTGCGATCCAGCGGATCACCCCGACACCGGGCCTGGAAGCAGTGCTGGATGTGGTGCAGCAGAACAATACGGTCTATGCTGTGCTGGAAAACCTGGGCGGAAAGCCGCTGGACCAGTGGCTGGAGGCACGTCCGGCCCCACTGGAACCGGCAGAGGCGTGTGAAATGTTGCAACCGGTATTTGAAGGCGTAGCAGCGATGCACAAGATCGGGCTGGTGCACCGCGGTATCTGCCCGGAAAACATCCGTATAATGGAAAATGGCCGGGCAAGGCTGTCGGGCTACGCTACTGTAGGGCTGCGTACCGCCGGCAGCGGCCTGCATGAGCAGCTGTACGAGGGATATTCGGCTCCGGAGCAGTATTCTGCTGCGGAGTTTGAGGGGCGTTATACGGACGAATACAGCCTGGCAGCAGTATATTACCGCATGGTGTGCGGACAAAGCCCGATGCCGTCGGCACAGAGAATGGTGTCGGACTCCAACCCAAGAGCAAAATCGTTGAACAACCGCCTGCCGCTTCATATTTCGCAGGTGCTCCAGATGGCATTGCGGCTGCGGCCGGCAGAGCGGATCCAGACGGTGCCGCAACTGTATCAGGCACTTTCGTCGGAGGAGTACAGTGTGGAGCTGACCCGGACCATGAAACCGGAAACACAGGACCCGGAGCGGGAGCCGCATGAGCATCTGCTGAGCCTGAAGGCTTTGCTGGCAGGAATCATGATCCTGCTGGCGATCCTGATCCTGCTGACATTGTGGGGCATTGTAGGCCGTATGGAAACGCAGCAGCCGGCATCCTCGCTGCCGGAGGAGGAGCCTTCCAGTTCCGTGGAGGTGCTGGAGCCGCAGAATCTTGTGCCGAACTTTTTGGGCATGGAGTATGCGCAGGTGCAAAATAACCGGGAGTATACCGGAATTTATCTGTTCTACGTGACCCAGGAGCACAGCGATACCGTGCCCGCTGGTAAAATCATGAAGCAGGAGCCTGCTGCAGGGACTGTGCTCAAGGCGGGTGAAACCATCCGTCTGGTCGTGAGCAAGGGACCGGAGAAGGTGGAAATGCCCAATGTGTTTGGATTTACACAGGAGAGCGCCATCAAGGAGATCGAGGAGCTTGGACTGATCGCCAGCTGCTTTATGACGGTGAACGACGGCTCCTATGCGGCAGGATGCGTGGTAAAGACTAACGTGGAGCCGGGTGAGCAGGTCAATGTGGGAACGGTGATCACGGTCTACATTGCAGCAGATCCCAGTGTGCAGATCACAGTCATGCCGGAAGAAGATCCTGACGAGGAAGAAATACAGGAGCAGAGCCCGGAACAACCGGAAGAAGGTAACGTTCTGGAATAAAACGGCCTGAGTATACGAAAATTGAGAATATGCAAAAAGCAGGTGTGACCGCTTGAAAGTGCGGTTGCACCTGCTTTTTTTGGATGAAAATAAAGACTTGAATGACAAAGTGTAGAAAATGGCAAAGAGTTATACAAATTGAAATTTAATGGAGGGAGATAAAAAAGAGCTGCATCTTTTCGATGCAGCTCTTGAAAAAACAGGAGATCAGTAGGTGATGCCCTGTGCCATCATAGCGGTAGCGACCTTCAGGAAGCCTGCGCAGTTTGCGCCGACCATCAGGTTGCCATCGGCACCAGCAGCAACAGATGCGTCGTAGCTGGCGTGGAAGATGCCTTCCATAATGCCCTTCAGCTTGGAATCGACTTCCTCGAAGCTCCAGCTCAGGCGCTCGGAGTTCTGGCTCATCTCCAGACCGGAGGTGGCTACGCCGCCGGCGTTGGTAGCCTTTGCAGGCCCGTACAGGATGCCGTTTGCCAGATAGACCTCGATGGCCTCCGGGGTGCTGGGCATATTAGCGCCCTCGCAGACTACGGTGCAGCCGTTCTTGACCAGGGCTTCGGCAGACTCCTTGTTGATCTCGTTCTGGGTCGCGCAGGGCAGTGCAATGTCGCAGGGGACGGTCCAGACCTTGGAGCAGTCTGCAACATAGGTTGCACCGGCGTGGGTATCGGCGTATTCCTTGATGCGGCCACGGCGGACTTCCTTCAGATCCTTGACATAATCCAGGTCGATGCCGTTGGGATCGTAGACATAGCCGTTGGAATCGCTCAGAGTAACGACCTTGCCGCCCAGCTCGGTGGCCTTCTGGCAGGCGTAGATCGCCACGTTGCCGGAGCCGGAAATGACCACGGTCTTGCCGGCGAAGCTGTCGTTGCGCATACACTTGAGTGCTTCAGCGGTAAAGTAGCACAGACCAAAGCCGGTGGCCTCCTTGCGGGCCAGAGAACCGCCGAAGGTCAGACCCTTGCCGGTG
>CAYXQN010000155.1:0-2847 GCA_964466825.1 uncultured Faecalibacterium sp.
AAATGTCTGCGCAGAAACATGAAAATAGAATTGACAAAGCGGTGCGGCAGGAATATAATAAAGTTAACCGAGATGAACCATTTTTTGAGGTGTGTGAATGGAGCAGTACATCGCTGCAAACGCAGTTTTTTCCAAGTTCAGCCGGAACTATATGGAGCTAAAAAAGAATCTCCCGATCCGCCCAAGCGAGATGGGGGTGCTCAACATCCTTGCGGCAACGCCCGGCCCGCATACGTCCGTGATGCTGGCAGAGCTGCTTGGGGTGTCCAAGCCGATGATCACAGCCAGCCTGAACTCTCTTTCGGAAAAAGGTTATATTACGAAAGAGCAGTCGCAGGAGGACAAGCGGGTGTACCATGTTCTGCTCACGCCAAAGGCAAAGCAGCTTGTGGAGGATGCCCGTGTGGATACCAACCGCCAACTGGCACGGCTGGAGGAAGCATTGGGGCAGGAGGGCTTTGCGCAGCTGATCGAGCTGACCCGGAAAGCGAACCTGCTCTTTGAAGAAAACAGAGGTGTAGAAAAATGACAAAAGAAGGGGTCTATGAGTTCATTGCCCGGCAAAAGACGTCCATCATCTCCTCGGTGGGAGAGGACGGATATCCTGCCACCCGTGCGCTGATCCAGCCAGTGCTGATCGAGGAGAATGTGATCTGGTTTGCAACCTATACATCCTCCCGCAAGGTGCGGCATTACCGCGCAGAACCGAAGGCGTGTGTTTATTTTTACGAAAAGGGACGGAACTTTCAGGGCGTAGAGATCAAGGGGACGATGGAGGTCTGCACCGATCAGCAGACCAAAGAACGGTTCTGGAAGCCGTTCTTTACCCGGTTCTACCGGAAGGGCGTGACCGACCCGGATTACTGCATCCTGAAATTTACCGGCTTTGAAGCCGAGTGGTTCGCAAGCCAGAAGACACAAACCATCCAACTCTAAGGAGGAACTTGCAATGGATCTGAACGATAAGATCTGGAACCCGTGGCATGGCTGCCACAAATGCAGCGAAGGCTGCCAGAACTGCTATGCGTATTTTCTGGATAAGCGCTACGGCAGAGACACGAACGAAGTGGTGAAGAACAAGTCCGATTTTACCCTGCCCATCAAGAAGGATCGGGACGGTAACTGGAAGCTGCCCAGCGGTTCGTTTGTGCGTGTCTGCATGGCGAGTGATTTCTTTCTGGAAGAAGCAGATGCATGGCGTATCGAAGCATGGGATATGATCCGCCGCCGCCCGGATGTGACCTTCTCGCTGCTGACCAAGCGTGCGGAGCGCATCAAGGAGTGCCTGCCCTACGACTGGGGCGATGGCTGGGACAATGTTTCCTTCTCGGTCTCCTGCGAGAACCAGAAGCGTCTGGATCAGCGGATGCCCTATCTGCTGGAGCTGCCCGCAAAGCACCGCTGGGTCAGCCTGAAACCGTTCATCGGCGAGATCGACATTGCGGATTATCTTGCGACCGGCAAGATCGAGACCGTTCTGGCAGGCGGCGAGAACTACCTTGGCTCCCGTCCGCTGCATTACGACTGGGTGAAAAAGGTTTATGATGCCTGTGTGGAACACAATGTTCAGCTGATCTTTGGTCAGACGGGCAACATCTTTATCAAGGACGGCAAGGAGTACAAGATCCGCAACCGCACCGAGCAGATGGTGCAGGCGCTGAAAAGTGGGCTGAACAACCCGCCCAAGGACATCGAGGCAGAGGTGGCAGCCATCTACGAGCGCAAGGCGGCTATGAAAGCAGCGATGGAAGCCAAGCGGAAACCCAAAGAGGAAGACAAGTTCCACTGCTGAAGTTCAGCTCCGGAATGAAAAATAAATCCAAATACGTTCCAAAGAAAATCCATATACGAATCATTTGATGTATTATATAATGAAAAATAAGGAAGGTGCACTCCTTGGCACAGAAAAATCTTTTGTGCCAAAGAATGACCAAAAGATGTATGGGAGGAACGCAATATGTACACCGCATCCGAAACGCGCTACGACACCATGCCCTATAATCGCACAGGCAACAGCGGACTGAAACTGCCCGCAGTGTCCCTTGGTCTGTGGCACAACTTTGGCAACACCGGCAGTTACGAGAATATGCGTCAGATGTGCTTTACCGCATTTGACAACGGCATCACTCACTTTGACATCGCCAACAACTACGGTCCGCCGGAAGGTGCGGCAGAGATCAACTTTGGCCGCATCCTGAAAGAGGATCTGCACGCGCACCGTGACGAGATGATCATCAGCACCAAGTCCGGCTACTGGATGTGGCCCGGTCCCTACGGAGAGTGGGGCAGCCGCAAGCAGCTCCTGAGCAGTCTGGATCAGAGCCTGAAGCGTTTGGGTGTGGACTATGTGGACATCTTCTACCACCACAGACCGGACCCGAACACTCCGCTGGAGGAGACGATGGGCGCACTGGCAACGGCGGTGCAGTCCGGTAAGGCACTGTATGTTGGTCTGTCCAACTATGACGGTCCCCGCATGGCGCAGGCGGCAGCCATCCTGACCGAGATGCACGTTCCGTTCGTCATCAACCAGAATAAGTATTCGATCTTTGTCCGCACGATCGAAGAGAACGGTCTGAAGGACACCGCCGCAAAGCTGGGCAAGGGTATCATTGCGTTCTCGCCCTTGGCACAGGGTCTGCTGACCGACCGCTATCTGAAGGGCATCCCCGCCGACAGCCGCATCAAGACAGACGGTCGATTCCTGAAGGAGGCCGCTCTGACCGAGCAGCGGCTGGAGCAGATCCGCAAGCTGAACGATCTGGCAGCAGAGCGTGGGCAGACCTTGGCGCAGATGGCACTGAGCTGGGTGCTGCGGGACGGCATCGTGACCAGCGTGCTGGCAGG
>CAYXQN010000156.1:0-2816 GCA_964466825.1 uncultured Faecalibacterium sp.
GACCGACCGCGACAAGGACAAAAAGCCCATCCTGGACGTTCGTGAGCTGGGCATCGACTTTGGCGGTCTGACCGCTGTGGACGGCTTCAACCTGATGATCGGCCGCAACGAGATCTCGGGTCTGATCGGCCCCAACGGCGCCGGCAAGACCACCGTGTTCAACCTGCTGACCAACGTTTATCAGCCCACCCGTGGCTCGATCCTGATCGATGGCATGCCTACCGCTGGCAAAAAGACCTATCAGGTCAACCGCATGGGCGTTGCCCGTACCTTCCAGAACATCCGTCTGTTCAAGGACCTGACTGTTATCGACAACATCAAAGTCGGCCTGCACGAGTCCATGAAGTACGACCTTGCTTCTTCCATCCTGCGCCTGCCCAACTACTGGAAGCAGGAAAAGCAGTGCACCCAGCGCGCACTGGAGCTGCTGGATATCTTCCACATGGCAGATCTGGCAAACGTGCAGGCGGGCAGCCTGCCTTACGGCGCACAGCGCCGTCTGGAGATCATGCGTGCTCTGGCCACCAGCCCGAAGTTGCTGCTGCTGGACGAGCCTGCTGCCGGCATGAATCCCTCTGAAACAGCCGAACTGACCGAGACCATCCGCCGTATCCGGGACGAGTTCAACATCGCCGTGCTGCTCATCGAGCATGATATGAGCCTTGTCATGGGCATCTGTGAAGGCATTGCTGTTCTGAACTTTGGTAAGATCATTGCCAAGGGCACCCCGGACGAGATCCGCAACAATCCCCAGGTCATCGAAGCCTACCTGGGCAAAAAGGAGGGCTAAACGATGGCAGATACCATGCTGAAAGTTGATAACATCAACGTGTTTTATGGCAACATCCACGCTGTCAAGGATGTTTCCTTTGAGGTCAAGGAGGGCGAGATCGTCACCCTGATCGGTGCAAACGGCGCAGGCAAGTCCACCACCCTGAAAACGGTGTCCGGCCTGCTGCGCCCCAAGACCGGCGATGTGCTGTACCGCGGGCAGAGCATCAAGGGGATGCGCGCCCACAAGATCGTGGAGTCCGGCCTTGCACAGGTCCCGGAAGGCCGCCATGTGTTTTTGCACATGAGCGTAGAGGAAAACCTGGACATGGGCGGCTACACCCAGCCTGCTTCTACCATTGCTCCCAACAAGGAAAAGGTCTTTGAGCTTTTCCCCCGCCTGAAGGAACGCCGCCGCCAGATGGCAGGCACCCTGTCCGGCGGTGAGCAGCAGATGCTTGCCATGGGCCGTGCGCTGATGAGCAATGCCTCCATGCTGATGCTGGATGAGCCTTCGATGGGTCTTTCTCCGCTGCTGGTTCAGGAGATCTTCGATATTATCCGCAACGTCCACAAAGAGGGCATGACCATCCTGCTGGTGGAACAGAATGCACAGATGGCCCTGTCTGTGGCAGACCGCGCCTATGTTCTGGAGACCGGCCGTGTCGTGATGGACGGCACCGGTGCAGAACTTCTGACCAACGAGCGCGTCCGCAGCGCTTATCTGGGCGGCTGATCAACACACAAAGGGGCGCTGTTTCCCACACGGAGCGGCGCCTCTTTTATTCCATTTTTTGCTTTTATCTCTTTACATCGCCCAAAAATTGTGCTATAACTGAGCCAAGTTTTTCGCTTGCACAAAATGCACCCTGACCGGGAAAGCAGGGCGACTGTTCATTTTTACAGGGGGGAATTTTTATGAGTAAGATCACCATCCCGGAAAACTATAAACCTGCGCTGAACCTTTATGATACCCAGCGCGCCATCGGCACGGTCAAGCGCCTGTTTGCGGATACATTGTGCGCCACGCTGAACCTGAACCGCGTCTCCGCTCCGCTGTTTCTGGAGGCATCCACCGGTCTGAACGACGACCTGAACGGTGTTGAACGGAAGGTCACTTTTGACATCAAGGACAGCGGCGTGGAGGCACAGGTCGTGCAGTCGCTGGCCAAGTGGAAGCGCAAGGCACTCAAGGACTACGGCTTCCACCCGGGCAAGGGTCTGTACTGCGATATGAACGCCATCCGCCGGGACGAGGAGCTGGACAACCTCCACTCTATTTATGTAGACCAGTGGGACTGGGAAAAGGTCATCCTTGCAGAGGACCGCAACGAGCTGTACCTCAAGAACGTGGTACGCGGCATCGTATCCGCCGTCTGCGCCACCGAGATGAACATCCACGCCATGTTCCCTCAGCTGCAGGATCTTCCCCTGCACAGCCCCAACGTGACCTTTATCACCACCCAGGAGCTGGAGGATCTGTACCCCAAAATGACCGGCAAGGAGCGCGAGAACGCCTTTGTCAAGGAGCATGGCACCACCTTCCTGATGAAGATCGGCGGCAAGCTGCGCAGCGGCAAGCCTCACGACGGCCGTGCCCCGGACTACGATGACTGGGAGCTGAACGGCGACCTGCTGTTCTGGAACGACCCGCTGCAGTGCAGCTATGAGCTGAGCAGCATGGGCATCCGCGTCAGTCCCGAAAGCATGGATCGTCAGCTGACGCTGGCGGGCTGCAACGACCGCCGCAACCTTCCCTTCCACAAGGCTGTCCTCTCCGGCGAGCTGCCCTACTCCATCGGCGGCGGCATCGGTCAGAGCCGTCTGTGCATGCTGCTGTTGGGCAGTGCCCACATCGGCGAGGTGCAGGCAAGCGTCTGGGACAAAGCCACCCACGAAGCCTGCGAAAAGGCAGGCATCCCCCTGCTGTAATCTGTTGTTCCATTCAAGCCAGAATGTGTTATGCACATTCTGGCTTTTTCGATTTTCATTTTTTATTTTGCAGCATATTCTGCATATTCATAGTAGCATTCCATTGCCCATTG
>CAYXQN010000157.1:0-2800 GCA_964466825.1 uncultured Faecalibacterium sp.
ACTTGCAGAAGTAGACGCGCTTGCCGTCCACAGTGCCGGACTTCTCCATCATGGGGTAAGCTTCCAGCATTGCGGAGTAGTTAGGCATCTTCTCCAGCATTTCGTCCGTGATCTCCAGACACATACCGTTCTGGTTGAACTGCAGCAGAGACTCGTAGTTCGGCAGCAGATCGGGAGCAGTGCCCGCTGCAAACTGAGCGCTCATGGTCTCAGGTGCTTCTGCCTTGGGGATCGCGACCCAGTTGATCTCTGCAACGGGTGCGTTCTCACGGATCCAGGTGGTCCAGCGGTTGTCGTTCAGGGTACCTTCCGAAGTGGGCATGTTGCCACGGTCGTAGGTCATGACCGTGATGCTGCCGGTCTTTTCGGTGCCAGAGGTTTCGGTTACGCTTGTAGCCGTGCTGCTGGTGGCAGTGGTAGACTGGCTGGTAGAACTACCGCCACCACAGCCAACGAGCATGGTGAAGGACATTGCCACAGCCAGAACCATCGCCGATAGTCTGATGTTACGCTTCATGTGTTTTCTCCTCCTAGTTGATGTTTCTTTTATTTAACCCTTGACAGCGCCAAGGGTAACGCCCTTAACAAAATACTTCTGCAGGAAGGGATATACCAGCAGCATGGGAACGATCAGGATCACAACGCCTGCGGACTTGACCGACTCCGAAACAAGGTTCGATGCGCCCATGGACACCGCTTCCACCGTATCCAGGTCCATCTGCTGCAGGTTGAACACCATCTGCTGGATAAAGACCGGCAGGGTGTACTTTTTGGTATCCTGCATATACAGCATTACCTTCTGGTACATATTCCAATAGCCTACGCCGTAAAGCAGAACTTCGGTTGCAATGTTTGCCTTGGACAGCGGCAGATAGATCTGGGTCAGCAGGCGGAACTCGCCGCAGCCGTCGATGCGGGCTGCATCCTCCAGATCCTCCGGGATCGCCTCAAAGGACGAGCGCATGATCATCATGTTGTAGGTGCTGATCAGGCCGGTCAGCCAGATGGACCAGTAGGAGTTGATCAGGTTCAGGCTTCTGACCAGCATGAAGGTGGGGATCATACCGCCGCCAAACAGCATGGTGAAGGTTGCAAAGAAGGAGATCCTTCTTCTCTGCCAGAGATACTTTTTCGACAGCGGGTAGGCACACAGGATCGTTGCTGCGATGCTGAGGACCGTACCGACCACCGTCAGGATCACAGAGTTCGTAAAATACTGTACAAGATTATTGCGCAGCAGCAGCATTTTGTATGCCGCAAAGGTGATATCCACCGGCCACAGGAAGACCTTGCCAGCATCCAGTGCAGCGCCAGAGCTGAGAGATGCCGACAGTGAGTACAGGACCGGGACCAGACACAGCGCACAGAGGAACACGATCACAACGTGAACGATCACAGCGCATACTTTTTCATCCAGTGTTTTTTTCATTACAATTGTCTCCTTTCCTCTGTTTTAGAACAGGGAACTGTCGTTCTTACGTGCAAGCCAGTTGGTGAACATGACCAGGATCAGGCTCAGTACAGAATCGAACAGACCCATTGCAGTGGAAATGGAGTAGTAACCCTTGCGCACGCCCATCTCGTAGTTGAAGACCGAGACAACGTTCGTCATCTGTGCAACAGCATCGTTGGACATGACATAAATGCGGTCGAAACCGACGCTGGAGACCTTGCCGATCGCAAGGATGAACATCATAATGATCGTGGGCATCAGGCAGGGCAGCGTGATGCGGGTGATCTGCTGCCACTTGTTGGCGCCATCCAGCTTTGCAGCTTCATAGTAGCTGGGTTCGATGCTGGTCAGCGCTGCCAGATAGATGATGGCATCATAGCCCATCTCTTTCCAAATGCCTGTTCCTAAGTACACCGCCAGCCAGGAGTTCCATTCGGTCAGGAAGCCGATCTTATCAAATCCAAGCGCAGCGATCAGGGTGTTGACCGGACCACGGAAGGAGAAGAAGATGATGACGATACCGCCCAGAATGACCCAGGAGAAGAAGTGCGGCAGATACAGGATGGTCTGGCTGATCTTCTTGAAGATCTTGTTGGAGATCTCGTTCAGCATGATCGCCAGAATGATCGGGAACGGGAACGAGACGAACACGGTCAGGATGCCGATCTTCAGCGTGTTCCAGATGATGCTCACCATGTTGGGCGTGTTGAAGATCATCTTGAAGTTCATCAAGCCGACCCACTCGCTTCCCAGCAGACCGTCCTTCAGGCGGTAGTTCTGGAACGCCATCACCAGACCGAACATCGGGCCGTAGTGGAAGACTGCGTAATATGCCAGCGGAATGATCAGCATGATGAACAGCGGAAGATTCCGGCGGAATGCGGTTCTGCGGTGGATCTTTTTCTGATCCAGCAGCACTGGTTCCGATTGTTTCTTTTTCTTTTTCGACATGAACGTTTTAATAGTCGCCATGGTCTCACTCCCTGTCGTAACCTTGTTAACAATATGATAACATTTTCACTATTCGGAAAACATGAACAATATTCGTTTTCGTTTTGGATTATTTTTGGATTATTTTCGCAAATTTCAGCAAACCGCTTCTCGGCACCCCGATTTCCGTGATGCCCTGATGCAGTTTTACCTTCTCTTCCCGGATCAAATGACCTCTGCAATCCCAGATCTGCATTTCTGCTTCGGCATCTTCCGGGCTGGACACAAATACCTTTGGATGCTTGGTCGCATTGATAATATAGCTCTGTTTGCAAAGCTCTGGATACAGGATCTTGTTGGCTGCATACACCGCAATGATCTCCTCTGCTTCATCGCAGGCCTTGATCACCGGGTAGA
>CAYXQN010000158.1:0-2783 GCA_964466825.1 uncultured Faecalibacterium sp.
GCAGGTCAGGCGGATGCAGCTCATGGGCCAGTGCACGATGCCGGCTTCTACATCTTCAAAGCCGGGGAAGACCCAGCTCTTTTCCAAAGGAGCTTTCGCCATGGCAAATTCATAATGACCGCCCTGGAAGTGGTCGTGACTCAGGATGCTGCCACCTACGATCGGCAGATCGGCATTGCTGCCTACAAAATAATGCGGGAACTGCCCTACAAAGTCCAGCAGCTTGCGGAAGGTGGCACGCTCGATCTTCATGGGCGTATGCTCATTGTTGAACACGATGCAGTGCTCGTTGTAGTAGACATAAGGGCTGTACTGCAGGTTCCATGCGCTGTCGTTGATGGTCAGAGGGATAATACGGTGGTTCTCACGGGCAGGGTGGTTCATCCGGCCGGCGTAGCCCTCATTCTCCACACAGAGCTGACATTTGGGGTAAGCACTTTGGGGGGAGAGCTTTGCAGCGGCAATGGCTTTGGGGTCTTTTTCCGGTTTGGACAGATTGATGGTGATATCCAGATCGCCGTAGGCGGTGGAAGTGACCCACTTCAGATCCCGTTTGATGCGGTAGCGACGGATATAATCGGTGTCCTGGCTGAAACGATAGAACCAGTCGGTAGCGGCCTGGGGGCCCTCCGTCTCGTAACGCTCCTCAAAATTGGCGCGCACGATGCTGGGACGCGGGGTCAGTACGCCCATCAGCTTTGTGTCAAACAGATCACGTGCGGTGGAGTTGTCTTCACAGACACCTCGTGCAACAGCGTCTTCCACCAAAGCGGTCAGAATGCTTTCCAGATCGGTATAGTATACTTCTTCCGCCGGCTCAGTAAAGTCGTCCAGCTGCAGCGTCATAAGCAGCTGATTGCGGATATAGATCTCGTCATCGGGCAGGATCAGGCCGGTGTCCAGACCGTAGTTGATAAGCTGCTGAATGGCAATAGAAATCACAGTACAGCACCTCCTTCCGGACGGATGCTCAGCACATGGCAACGGCCAGCGCCGAGAATGGCTTCCATATTGGCCTTAAAGCTGTCCAGCAGCTCCACAGGGACAAAGGCCTGCACGGTACCAGCAAAGCCGCCGCCGTGTACACGCACAGCGCCCTTGCCGCCAAGGAAGTGCTTGGCAGCGGCGATGGTGACGGCAACTTCCTGATGTTCTTTGTAGCCGGCAGGGATGACATTCTGTAGGTAAGCCCAGCTGCTATTGCCGGACTCGGTGACCAGCTCCAGGAAGGAATCGAAGTCGTTGTTGCGCAGTGCATTGACCTGAGCGGCAACACGGTCGTTGTCGGCATAAAAGTGGAATGCACGCAGAACGGCGCGGTCGCCGCATTGTGTACGGCAAGCAGGTACTTTGGCGAGGAAGGTCTCAAAGGGAACTTCCCGCAGTACTTCGCTGCCGCAGACAGCTGCTACACTACGGCAGTCGGCCGGGATGGCAGCATATTCATCGGTCAGATCAGCATGGTCGGCACCGGAGTCCAGAATGCACAGAGCCAGCCCTGCCTTGGAAAAATCGATCGCAACAGGCTCCACAACAGGATGGGCGGTATCAGCAAAATCAATGGTGATGATGTTGCCAACGCTGGAAGCCATCTGGTCCATCAGACCACAGGGCTTGCCAAAGTAAACGTTCTCTGCCCACTGGCCGATCTGAGCGATCTCGATGGGGGAGACCTTTTCGGCCATAAAGCAGTCGTTCAGAATGACACCGAGCAGGACTTCAAAAGCGGCAGAGGACGAAACGCCGCTGCCTTTGGGCACATTGGAAGAAATATATACGTCCAGACCGGAGAGCAATGCTCCGCGCTGGGTAAATGCTTCGCAGGTTCCGCGCAGGATGGAGGCACTGGTGTTTTCTTCTTCCTTGCGGATGGAAAGGTCGGTGAGATCGATCACGCACAGATCGTATCCCTCGCTCTGCACACGCAGCTGGTTCAAAGCGTTGGGGGCTGCTGCAGCGATCATGTCGATATTCACGCTCCCGGCCAGAACTCTGCCGTGCTGATGATCGGTGTGGTTTCCACCAATTTCGGTACGTCCGGGGGCACTGTACAAACCAGCCAGCGGGTGTGCACCAAAAGTTGCTTCCAGACCATCCAGAACTGCTGCATAGCGTGCAGCCTGTGCGGCAGTTTGCTCCGCAGAGCAGCAGTAAAGCGAAGCGAGGCGCGCAGAGTGGACACCTGCAGCCAACTCCTGCTTCCAGACAGAAACAGATCTCATCATAGAACGAATCCTCCTTGTAACCACGATCTTATCACAGAAAGGCAGTGCTGTGCAAAAAACACATCGGCCCTGTTCTATCTCTGGTTCTATAATATAAAATCCGACGAATAAAAACCATGTATTATTGTTGCTTGCAGATGAAAAGTTGCCGGAAGACAAAATTGATAACGCAAAAAGATGAAGGCTGGAATGGATAAATTACAAAGCAAGAATGATAAAATTAAAGAGAAAGATGGCTGAAAAACGATTGTTTTCCGAGATGGAGAAAACAGTTGCCGGATGGATTTTTGCGCTTTTGCACAAAAGAAAAATGCCATATCCGGCAGAATGACCGGAATGGCGCATCAAAAAACTGGGCGTTCCATAAAAATTGAAATAGGAGTTTGGAAATCGCATAAAAAACAGGCGCACTGTAATAGGGCGGTGTCTGTAAGACAGTTTTGTGGAATTAAGGAAAAACCAACATAGCACCTGGTCACAGCATCGAGCTAATCGTGCCGCAACTTGCGAAGCAGTACGGCGTAACCGAGCAACTGAAAGCCGAAAACCAGATGGAAT
>CAYXQN010000159.1:0-2690 GCA_964466825.1 uncultured Faecalibacterium sp.
GTGGAAGCGATGCGGGTGCGCACCAGCATGCTCTGGTGGCGGCCGATGGTGTTGAAGGTCAGGGTCGGGTCATACGGGGTGATGGGGCGGATATCGCCGTAGGTGGCAAGACCCAGCTTGATGAGCGCCTGGAAGCCGTTGCAGATGCCCAGCATCAGACCATCCCGCTTCTGGAGCAGCTCGCGCACCGCCTCGGTGACGGCCGGGTTGCGGAAGAAGGATGCGATGAACTTTGCACTGCCGTCCGGCTCGTCGCCGCCGGAGAAGCCGCCGGGCAGCATAACGATCTGGCTCTCACCGATCGCCTTGACCAGTGCTTCGCAGCTGGCGGTAACGTCTGCCGGGGTCAGGTTGCGCACCACAAGGATCTGCGGGTCTGCACCTGCACGGGCAAACGCCTTAGCCGTGTCGTACTCGCAGTTGGTACCGGGGAACACCGGGATGATGACCTTGGGCTTTGCCACACCGATCTTGGGTGCAGCCGGTGCGGTCAGGCTGCCGGAGATCTTTTCCACGGTAGAGCCTGCCTTGCGGTAGGGGTAGACCGGCTCCAGCTTGCGCTCCCAGATCTCCTGCAGCTCTGCCATATCCAGCGTCTCACCGCAGGATTCAAAGAGATACTCCGAGGTGGTAACGCCCAGCAGCTTGCCCGCCGGAGAGTCCGACACCATTTCCAGGATCATCGCACCATACATCGGCTCGAACATCTCTTTGGTGGACATCCGGGTCATCATCTTAAAACCAATGCGGTTGCCCAGACCCATTTTGAACAGTGCTTCGGCAATGCCGCCAAAGCCGACCGAAGAAGCTGCAGCCACCATGCCGGAGTCGATCATCTGCTCCACCATCTTGTAGTTGGCCTTGAGGGAGGCAAAGGTGGGGCACCCGCTCTCGGGGTCCACCATAGGACGCAGCAGCACGACCGTGCTCTCCGGCTTTTTGAACTCGGTGGAAATAACATGGTCCGCCTTGCCCACCGCAGTTGCAAAGGACACCAGCGTGGGAGGCACATCCAGCTGCTCAAAGCTGCCGGACATACTGTCCTTGCCGCCAATGGAGGCGATGCCCAGACCCATCTGTGCGTCCAGTGCGCCCAACAGAGCCGCCAGCGGCTTGCCCCAGCGCTCCGGGGTGGTGCCCAGACGCTCAAAGTATTCCTGGAAGGTCAGGTAGGCGTCCTCATAACGGAAGCCGGAGGCCACCAGCTTGGTCACGCTCTCTACGACCGCCAGACGGGCGCCCACATACTGGTCGGCACTCATCAGGTAGGGGTTATAGCCCCATGCCATGCCGGAGCAGGTGCTGGTCTCGCCGTCCACCGGCAGCTTTGCTGCCATTGCGTTCTGCGGGGTGAGCTGGTATGCACCGCCAAAAGGCATCAGCACGGTGGCGGCACCGATGGTGGAGTCGAACCGCTCGGACAGACCCTTTTTGCTGCACACGTTCAGATCGCCCACCATGCTCTTCATCTTCTGGCTGAAGGTCAGGCCCTGCCACTGGGGCTGCCAGACAGTACCCTTTTCCACATGGACCTTCTGGTGCTTTTCTGCACCGTTGGAGTTGAGGAACTCGCGGCTGATGTTGACGATGGACACACCGTTCCACACCATATTCAGGCGCTTTTCCTCGGTAACAGTCGCCACAGGGGTGGCTTCCAGGTTTTCTTCATTGGCGAGGGCGATGAACTTTTCCACATCCTCCGGAGCCAGGGCAACTGCCATACGCTCCTGGCTCTCGCTGATGGCCAGCTCGGTGCCGTCCAGACCTTCGTACTTCTTGGTGACCTTGTTCAGGTCGATATACAGGCCATCTGCCAGCTCACCGATGGCCACCGACACGCCGCCCGCACCAAAGTCGTTGCAGCGCTTGATCATCTTGCAGGCATCCTCACGGCGGAACAGGCGCTGGAGCTTGCGCTCGATGGGGGCATTGCCCTTTTGCACCTCTGCACCGCAGCTCTCCAGGCTTTCCAGCTTGTGTGCCTTGGAGGAACCGGTGGCACCGCCAATGCCGTCACGGCCCGTTCTGCCGCCCAGCAGCACGATGACATCGCCGGGGGCGGGGCACTCACGACGAACGTGCGAAGCGGGGGTCGCACCTACAACTGCGCCGATCTCCATACGCTTTGCCACATAGCCGGGGTGGTAGATCTCGTCCACCTGACCGGTCGCCAGACCGATCTGGTTGCCGTAGGAGGAATAGCCCGCCGCTGCGGTGGTGACCAGCTTGCGCTGGGGCAGCTTGCCGGGCAGGGTCTCGTTCACCGGTACCAGCGGGTCGCCCGCACCGGTGACACGCATTGCCTGATAGACATAGCTGCGGCCGGACAGCGGGTCACGGATGGCACCGCCGATGCAGGTGGCAGCACCGCCGAAGGGCTCGATCTCGGTGGGGTGGTTGTGGGTCTCGTTCTTGAACAGGAACAGCCAGTCCTCGTCCTTGCCATTAACGTCGCACTTGATCTTGACGGTGCAGGCGTTGATCTCGTCCGACTCGTCCAGGTTTTTCAGGATGCCCTGCTTTTTCAGCTCCTTTGCGCCGA
The DNA here is from genome assembly GCA_964466825.1 of uncultured Faecalibacterium sp. Taxonomy (GTDB): domain Bacteria; phylum Bacillota; class Clostridia; order Oscillospirales; family Ruminococcaceae; genus Faecalibacterium. Next base: position 2,543 of record CAYXQN010000159.1, read on the forward strand.
TGGTGGCAAGGTCCATCATGCAGCGGGGCTTTTCGGTGCGGCCAAGGTCCTCACGCATTGCCATGTAGCGGTCGAACGCAGCCTGCACCACTGCATCGTCGATCTCCACCTCGTCCAGAATGGTGCCAAAGGTGGTGTGGCGGCAGTG
>CAYXQN010000160.1:0-2647 GCA_964466825.1 uncultured Faecalibacterium sp.
ATGGTGCCAGCATTGGCTTCCAGAACAGTACCCAGGATAACGGACAGAGCCAGAACAATGCACATGACATTGGTCAGGCCGCGCCAGAGTGCTTTCTTTTTAGTAAGCATTTCTTGTTTCTCCTCCTATTATCGTTCTTCGGGGCATCCTTTTTTGCGGAGCCTTTTGCGCCGGGGTTCACCCTACTTTTCGCCCTGGCACAGTGCGCCCCTTTACAAGGTCGCCCCCTCGTAAGAGAATCTTAATATTTTTTTGTTATAAATTCAACAACTTGCGAAAAGTGGTTCGTTTTCGTGAATAAGTGGTCATTGCGTGTCAAAAACACCCCCTCCTTATTTGTTAGAGGTGCACAAACAAAATCCTCTATTTCTTCGTTCTGGTATTTTATGGCAGCTTGCGGCTGTTTTTTCTGCCGGTGCCGCAGGCGCTGCAAAGGGCAAAAAAATACCCCGGGAGAGGCCCTTACGGCTTCTCCCGGGATGGGTTTATTCTGCGTCAGACTCTGCGGTGCCGGCGGTGTCCTCCGGCTGGGCCTCAGCCGTGTCCTCCGGCTGCTGGTCCGCACCGTCGGTGGCTGCCAGAATGGCATCTTCCAGCTCCTGGTCGGCCAGCTCTGCACTGCGGGACATGACCGCCGGTGCAATGGCCTCTGCATCCGGTTTGGTCTCGCTGTCGGTCAGGCCGGCAAGATACCAGCTGCCGTTCTGCCGCTCAAACAGATAGTCCATGTACTTGGTCGGCGCATCGGACGAGCTGCTGACGATGCTGTCATCGGCAACGGCAATGGGGATGTAGCCCACCGTAACATGCAGCGTGCCGCTGCGCTTGAACAGCTTGGTCACCGTAGCACGGTAGTAGCCCACGCTGCCGGTGATGGGGATCAGATAGCACTGGCTGGTCTCATCGAACTCGATGAGCATCTGGTCCTCGATCATCTCAAAGCTGCCGTGCTTCAGTTTGAAGCCCGGCCCCAGCAGCTTTGCCAGATAAGCGTCCACTTCCACCGAGGGCAGCATCAGCTGGTCGGTCTCCGGGTCGGTGGCAAAGTTCTCCAGGCCGCCTCCGTTCTCCTGCAGCTGGTACACGCAGCCCCAGATGGCTGCCTCACGCAGGGTCAGGTCGTTCAGGTTCTCCAGCCCGCTGAAGGGCAGCGGGTCAAACAGCACCAGACCCTCCAGCTTATCCTCGTATTCCTGGCGCTGTGCGGTATCGTCAAACAGTTTTGCCACCGCACCCACGCCGGTGCCCAACAGGGAAAGCGCGCCGATGATGGCCAGCACTGCCACCAGCAGGCCCAGCATCTGGCGGGCACGGCGGCGCTGGTTCAAAGCACGTTCTTCCGATGTGATAGAATATTTCATGGTCTCGTTCTCCCAAAGGTTTGGTTGGTTTTATTTTTTTAGTATACCACAACCCGGCAGGATGTGCAAAACGCCGCCCGTGGTTTTTTTGTGAAAGCCGCTGCTCACTCCCAGTTCTTCCACACCTCCGGCTGGTAGCCGACGGTGGCCTGACGGCCGTTGCGCACGATAGGCGTGCAGAACAGCTGCTGGTTCTCAAACAGCTTGTCCTCCTTCTGCCAGTCCACCAGCGCCTCCAGCAGCGCAAGGGTCTGCTTGTCCTTGGCCTTGGGGTCCACCAGCTTCTGCCAGCCGCCCAGCGCCCGGGCCACGTTGTCAAACTCGCCGCGGCTCATGCCCTTTTCCTTCAGGTCGATCATCTGGAACCGGATGCCCCGCTCCTTAAAATAGCGCTGGGCCTTTTTTGTATCAAAGCACTTGCTGGTGCCAAAAATCTGAATGTTCATCTTACTGCCCCTCCCTGAGCAATGCTATTGTATCATATCCCGGCGCAAAAGCCTAGGCATAATCGCATACAAAATGAGCCATACTATGGCTGCGCTCCCCTGCCGGGAGCCGTGCCACCCGTTACAACACAAGGAGGCTTTTTTATGAAGGCATTTGTAGACCCGCAGCTCTGCATCGGCTGCACCCAGTGCGCCTCGCTCTGCCCCGCCGTCTTTCACATGGAAGGGGTGCTGGCCATGGCCGAGCCGGGCCCCATCCCGCCGGAGGAGGTGCCGCAGGCCGTCAGCGCCGCCGAAAGCTGCCCGGTGAGCGCCATTGAGGTCACGGAGTAAACACCCAGAGCGCGCAGGCGCCCCATACCGGAGCCTTTTTGCACCGGGAGCCGCCGCAGCCGCAGGGGCACACGCTTGCGCTCTTACATATCCGCAGGCGGACAGACGGCCAGAACTCTCTATGATACACTTACATTTTGGCCGCCTAGCTTTCTGCTCCAACATAACAGAGCAAAAACACCCTGTTTTTTGCTTAAAGAGCTAGACGGACAGAATTGGCCACCTAGCTTTTAGAACATAGCATCGTTAAAAAGAGGCTAGGAGGACAAAAATATAAGTAGTAATAACTTTATAGATGGCCAAAACTAAACCGACTTTTGGCCGTCTAGGTCTACCGTCAGCTCCACCTGCTGATTTTCGTTCAGATAATCAGCCCGGACCGCCTCCGGCTTCAGATCCTTGCGATACCATATCGTCTTGCGGTTGGGGACAAGCCCCACCTGCATTATCTGCAGCTCCAGCGCCTCCTTGGCGCGGCGCATGGTCCGCTGGGAGTATCCCCCTGCG
>CAYXQN010000161.1:0-2628 GCA_964466825.1 uncultured Faecalibacterium sp.
ATCGGTGTCTTTTTCATAGCCAGCACATTGCAGATCATATAGGCAACGAACATTGCCAACAGGATAAGGCCGACCGGCCGGGTAAATTCGCCCATAGCGTAGGCAACACCCGCATAAAAAGCTGCCGCCACAAAAAAGAACAGCACCGGTGTACGCAAACTTTTAGGGTCCACCTTGCCCGGGCGCACCGCAATGGTGATCGCAGCGATCAGTGCAGCGTTGCAGATGATCGAGCCAATGGCATTGCCGTAGGCGATCTCGCCGTGTCCGGTCAGCGCAGAAGTGGTCGATACCATAACCTCCGGCAGGGTCGTACCAATGGACACCACAGTTGCGCCGATCAGCAGCTCCGGCACATGAAACTTGCGGGCAATGCTGGTAGCACCGTCCACAAACCAGTCGCCGCCTTTGATCAAAAGCAGCAAACCGATCACAAACAAAACAACAGGGATCAGCATTTTCGTCTTCTCCTTTTCAAACTCGAATTCACAAAAAAAGAGGCTTTTATTACAGCTATGCCCCAATGCGGCTGTAATAAAAGTCTCAAGCTTCCGGTATACAGCGGGCATTTCTGCCGGGATGTCGCCGCACACAGCACAGCTTTCGCCATGCCCTTTACTCCCTTTTATCGCAAATCATTATACTCTGCTCTCCGCTAAATTGCAAGAACAAAGCTAAAATTCTTGGTCAGGCTGCCCGCCATTGACATTCTCTTGTAAAACCACCATAATAGGAGCAATGATACAATAAGAAAGGTGAATGTTTTGCATTTTTATGGAACGATCGGGCCTGCCTGTGCACAGGCAGATACCCTGCAGCGTATGGTCAAGGCCGGGATGACCGGTATCCGCATGAATCTCTCGCACGGCGCGCTGTCCGAGCACTCCGCATGGCTGAAACTTATCCACGGAACTGGCATCCGGGAGCTTCTGATCGATCTGCAAGGGCCAGAACTCCGCATCGGTCAGCTCACTCAGCCTCTTGAGCTCACTTCCGGCGACAGGCTGGTGCTTGGCAGCGGCGGTGTACCCTGTCCAGCGGCGCTTATAGAAGCTGCCTGCCCCGAACAGACCCTTTTGCTGGACGACGGCAAACTTCTGGTAAAGGTATCTGCCACGCGTCCCGGCGCTTTGATCTGCACGGTAGAGCGTGGCGGAACACTGCAAAGCCGCAAAAGCATCGCCGCACCGGGACTGACTGTTCCCTCCCCCACTCTGACAGCCGAAGACGAAGAAAACCTGCGTATCGCTGCAAGCTGCGGCGTGACCGGCGTGATGCTGCCCTTTGTACGCAGTGCCGAGGACATCCGCACCCTGCACCGGGCGCTGGATGCCGCAGGAGCCGGGCAGATCCGTATTTTTGCAAAGATCGAAAACCTTGCCGGCGTGCAGGCACTCCCTGAGTTTTTGCCTCTGGTAGACGAAGTTGTGATCGCCCGGGGAGATCTCGGCAACGCCATGCCCTTGTGGGAGCTGCCCCGCTGCCAGAAACACATTTCTGCAGCCTGCAAAGCTGCCGGCGTACCTTTTATGGTCGTAACACAAATGCTGGATAGTATGCATCAACGTGCTGTCCCCACCCGTGCTGAGGTCAGCGATATCTACAACGCCGTTCTGGATGGTGCATCCAGCCTGATGCTGACCGGTGAGACCGCAGCCGGGCAGTACCCCGTGCAGGCAATGGAATATCTTGTAAAGACAGCCAATACCGCAATCTGAGTCACCTTTTATCAGCCGCCCGCCTTTGCTGCGGGCGGCTTTTGTTTTTTGACAGCAAAAAAGCGCCTTCTCTCACAAGGAGAGAGGGCGCTTGGAAGAACTATTGCTGAGCTGCCCGGTCATGCGACCTGACAGCGCACCTCAAGCACTTTGAGAAACGCAATAATTAGCAGTTCTCAGCGAAGTACTTAATGGTACGAACCATCTGAGAGGTGTAAGAGTTCTCGTTGTCGTACCAGGACACGACCTGAACCTGGTAGGTATCCTCGTCGATCTTAGCAACCATGGTCTGGGTAGCATCGAACAGAGAGCCGTACTTCATGCCGATAACGTCAGAAGAAACGATCTGATCCTCGTTGTAGCCGAAGGACTCAGAAGCAGCAGCCTTCATAGCAGCGTTGATAGCTTCCTTGGTGACGTCCTTGCCCTTGACGACAGCAACCAGCAGAGTGGTGGAGCCGGTGGGAACGGGAACGCGCTGTGCAGAACCGATCAGCTTGCCGTTCAGCTCGGGGATGACCAGGCCGATAGCCTTAGCAGCGCCGGTGCTGTTGGGAACGATGTTCTGTGCGCCAGCACGTGCACGGCGCAGGTCGCCCTTGCGCTGGGGGCCGTCCAGGATCATCTGGTCGCCGGTGTAAGCATGGACAGTGGTCATGATACCGGAAACGATGGGGAATGCCTTGTTCAGGGTATCAGCCATGGGAGCCAGGCAGTTGGTGGTGCAGGAAGCAGCAGAGATGACCTGATCCTCAGCGGTCAGGGTCTTCTCGTTGACGGAGAAGACGATGGTCTTCAGGTCGTTGCCTGCGGGTGCAGAGATGACGACCTTCTTAGCGCCAGCCTGGATGTGAGCCATGCTCTTCTCCTTGCTGGTGTAGAAGCCGGTGCACTCCAGAACGACGTCAAC
>CAYXQN010000162.1:0-2617 GCA_964466825.1 uncultured Faecalibacterium sp.
CCCCACCGGGCAGAGCCATACTCCATGCCGTGCCGGTATTTCTTGGCGTTTTTGCTTCGCAAATATACGGCAAGCCGTAGTCCTGCGCCGCAGGAAATGCCAATAAGCAAATCCAGTGGGTGCAGACTGGGAAGCGGGTTCGCAAATGCAGCCGGGAGTGTTCCCATCATGGACATAATGCGTTCGCCCAGTTCCTTCCCCTCGGCAAGCCGCCATGCTTCACCAAAGTTTGTTGCCACCAGCCCCAGCAGGATATAGGGCAGATACAGAGCCAGCAGTTTTGTCAGCTTCTTTGTGTTCACAGCCCACGCTCCTGTTCCTTGTGCCGGACTTTACCGGGAAGCTCCGCCGCAACCTGTACCAGCTCATGCAGCTTTGCAAGAACGGAAGGACGCTTCGATTTACTCAGTAGAGAAGCCGAATACTCCTTGAAGGCTGCTTGGAATGCTTCAGCATCCGGAGCTTTGAAAAAGACCAGATATCGGGGCGGCACCTCGGAATTATCCTTTCGGATGGCGTAGTCGATGCCGTACTTTTTGGCATACCGTTCAAACCCACGGATGCCCGTCTTGCTGATCTCCACGCTAGACACACCGCGATTCTGCCGCAGCAGGGTACGGACGCTCTGCTTACCTTGGGATGCCTTGGACTGATACAGCCGTATCGCCGCTTTTACTGCATTGAGGACTGTCCGAGCAGACAGTTTCGTGGTCGAGATCATAATGTTGAATGACTTCTGCTCGATTTCTTCCTGCAATTTTCACCACCTCCTACACGGAAAACTGCTTTCATCGGTCATGCTCGGCTGGCAGGCGGGGAGCCGCTTTCTTTTCGACCGTGCGTACAGCTTCATCGGGAACGGGAACAATCAGCATCCTGCGCCCCAGCGGAATAAAAGATTCCGGCTGATGGAACTTCTTCTCGAATTTCTCAACCAAATCGGGAGACAGTGCGCCGAAATCTTCCTCATCCAGCCCGACCACCAGAAAAGTTCCGGCAATCACATCGTAGGCTTCGCCATGCTCATCCCGCAGGGCGCGGTTCAGGGGCAGACCTATCAGCTTCCCATCATCGTTGTAGACGATGGCAACAGGGTCATCAAAGGGATAAGTGGCCCCGATGGAGCCGCCGACTGCCTGCTGCAATGCTTTCAGATCGTTGTCGATTTCGACCTGTTTCGGATACTGCCCCGGCGAAATCTGCAATACGGAAAGAGTGTTTTCTTCCATCCCGTTTCACCTCAGTCGATGCAGATGCAGGTCAGCGCATCCTCATCAATCATCAGCGTGACACTGGCGGTTTCCAGATACTTCTGGATGGCAAACATATCGCTCATGGTCAGGGGTGCGAACTTGCCATCATCTGTATAGCGGTGGAAAATCACCGGCCCGGTCAGATACCGCTTGCCCATCAGCTTGATGACCTGCTTGGGATTGTAGCGGAAACCCAGCGGCTCCTCCTTGGAGATGCCATAGCCGGCATCGTCCTCGTCAAAACAGGGCAGGATGTGCGGAGCCTCCTCCGGCTGGATCACGGTCAAATCCAGAGCAGGCGACACGGCGGCGAAAAAGACATCCGTGCTGGCAAGCTCGTTCTGCATTGCCATGTGCAGAAAAGAGAAGAAGCCCGTCATGGCATCGTCGATGTGGTCGATTTTCTTGCTCATGGTGTCGATGGTCTTTGCGGTTTTGAAATCAATGGTGTTGTTCATAGGCGTTTCCTCCGTTATTTTTGCAAAATAAAAAGACCCGAATCGGGTCTCTTGGTTCAGTCTGCGCTCAACGCGCTTCTTCCTGCTTCTTTTGTTTTGCCTGCTGCTTTTTCAGTTGCCACTGGTCGAGCAGCTTGATGATGATGCTTTCCATCTGCCGGGGCGTGTAACTGCGCGGAAAGTATTTCCGCAGGGTTTCGTTTTTGATGGTCACGGTGTCCAGTTCGCTTTTCTTTTCCTCGTTCATAATGTCGTAGACCGCATTATAACTGAACTCGTTTTGCTGCGCCAGCTTCTTTATCCGTATGGCTTGCGAAAGAGAGGGCGCATTCTGGGAAGCATCCATTGCTTCTAAAAAATCCTGTTGCTGTTTTGCATCAAGATAAGACAGTTCCACGGCAGGATTGAATGAGATTTTCTTCTCGTCTACCATGTCCAACAGTTCAGGAACAAGGTTTGTCAGGCGCACAAAACGGTGAACTTGATTGCGGCTGTCTCCGGCTTCCTGACCGACAATATCAAGTGCTTGCAACTTCATCCCAACTTGGGATGAAGTCAAATCCGACCTAGCACCTTGATTTTTTATCGCATCCAGTTTCATTTTGTACGCAAATGCCCGCTCACTGGGCAGGATGTGTTCTCTCTGCAAGTTGGAATCGACCATCAGTATCGTGGCGGCATCAACCTCCATGTTGCGCACAATGACAGGCACAGTGTCCAAATGCGCAAGCTCTGCGGCGTGTTTCCGGCGATGACCGGAGATGATCTCATAGCCGCCCTCTGGTCTGGGGCGGGCAATCAGTGGTGCAAGCACACCGAACTGCGAAATGCTTTCCACTGTCCGGGTCATTGCATCATCGTCCAGAACTTTGAACGGGTGGTTCTTGAACGGAAACAGTTCGCTGA
>CAYXQN010000163.1:0-2605 GCA_964466825.1 uncultured Faecalibacterium sp.
TGATGGAGAGCCGTCTGGAGGACATCAAGCCCTGTATCTGCTGCCATTCCGGCTGTTTCAATTTCTCCTCCTCCAAGGGGCACTACAACACGCAGGATCTGACCGATACCATGGGACTGGCCCGCTGTGCCCTGAACGCCGAAACGATGCAGTCCAAAAAGCATTACATCCAGCCTGCCAAGACCCCCAAGAACATTGCGGTCATCGGCGGCGGCATCGGCGGAATGGAATCCGCACTTGTCTGCGCCAAGCGCGGACACACGGTCACTCTTTACGAAAAGAGCGATCGTCTGGGCGGCGTGTTCATCGCAGCGGCTGCCCCCTCCTTTAAGGAAAAGGACCGTCAGCTCATTGCATGGTATCGCAGGGAGCTGACCCGCTATCCCAACATCACGGTCAAACTGAATACCGAAGTGACAAACCTCGAGAGCTGCAAGGCGGATGAGGTCATCATCGCCACCGGTTCCAAGGCAAACCAGCTCCCCATCCCCGGCTTCGATCTGGGCATTCAGGCCGTGGACTACCTGCTGGGCAAGCAGACCGTGGGCGACAAGGTCACCATCATCGGCGGCGGTCTGACCGGTTGCGAGATCGCCTATGACCTCTATCTGCAGGGCAAGCACCCCACCATTGTAGAAATGCAGGATGATCTGATCACTACTCCGGGCGTCTGCCTTGCCAACACCAGCTTTTTGCGCGACTTCTTTGAGGCCAATAAGGTCCCGGTCCATCTGGAGACCGGCGTTTCTGCCATTGAGAAGGACGGTGTTCTGGTCAAGGACAAGAACGGCAAGCAGTTCAAAATCGCAGCAGACAGCGTGATTCTGTCCGTGGGCTACCGCCCCGCACCTCTGGCGGAAAAGCAGAAACACGTTCATATCGTGGGCGATGCCAGCAAGGTGGGCAACCTGCGCACAGTCATCTGGCAGGCGTGGGACGTTTGCATGAAACTGTAAATCCTCTGCCATTCCCCGGCAGGACAAAGAAAGGATCATTCTATGTATTTAACAAAGGAGCAGCAGGCCATCCTGGATGGTGCGCAAGGCCAGACCATGGCAAAGGTCATGAAAACTCTGGTCATGTACGGCGAGACCTTCGGCGCAGACAAGCTGGTGCCGGTCACCAGTAAGTACAACCATCTGGTCACCTCGTTTGGTCTGAAGATGATGGGTCCGGTCTTCGATCTGATGCAGCAGCTCATCGATGCCGGTGCCATCTCCAAGCAGCAATTCTCGGTCGATCCCCGCCCGGTGGATCCGAACGTACCGGCAAATCTCCTGCAAAAGCTGGTCTTTAATAAATTCATGTACACCAAGCAGGAAAGCTATGAAAAGCAGCTCGGTGAGCTTGGTCTGATGGATCCCAACGCTTACACCTGTGCATGCTATCTGGACCAGCAGGGCAATACCCCGAAAAAAGGCGAGATCCTGAGCTGGGCGGAATCCTCTGCTGTTGTCTATGCAAACTCTGTGCTGGGCGCACGCTGCAACCGTAACTCCGGAATTATGGACATCATGGGTTCCATCGCCGGGGTCGTGCCCAATTTTGGTCTTTTGACCGATGAAGGCCGCAAAGCTACGTGGATCGTGCGGGTGGAGTGCACTCACAAGCCGGAAGCGCAGCTTCTTGGCAGTGCCATTGGCATGAAGGTCATGGAGGATGTGCCCTATGTAATGGGCATGGAGAAATGGCTTGGCACTGAGCTGAACGACGAAAACAGAGCATACCTCAAGGACTTTGGTGCTGCCACCGCCTCCAACGGTGCAGTGGGTCTGTACCACATCGCCGGGCTGACCCCGGAAGCACAGGAACTGGGCGAGACTCTGATCGCAGAAAACGCAAAGGTCTATGTCATCGACGACGCCGAGCTGCGCCGCGTGCAGGAAAACTACCCTGTTATGTGGAAAAAGCCTGACGCCGCTCCTAAGCTGTGCTTTGTAGGCTGCCCGCACATGAGTCTGCAGCAGCTGATCGATTGGACGATCGCTGTGGAGAACGGGCTGAAAGCCGCTGGCAATCAGAAGGTGCAGATTCCCACTGTGTTCACCACTGCCCCCGCCGTAAAAGCAGAGTTTGAAAAGACGGAGTACGCCCAGCGGCTGGCAAAGACCGGCGTGATCCTCTCCTATATCTGCCCACTGATGTACATGAACAACCCCCTGTGCAAGAGCATGAACGTGATCACTTCCTCGAACAAACTGCGCACCTATACCACTGCACGGTACTACACGGAAGCAGAGATCCTTGAAAAGATCACCAAAGGAGGCAAGTGATATGAAAGAATTTGTCGGACGGGTCATCGCACCCGGTACTGTCACCGCAGAGGCCGTGGTGACCCACAGCGGTTTCAACACGTTGGCCTCCCTGCAAAGCGCCCTGCAATTCGGCGATAAAAAGGCCACCTGCGGCGACCAGAACAACCCTGAACTGCATGGCAAACCGCTGGCAGGCAAGGCTCTTTGCCTGCCGCAGACCATTGGTTCGACCACCGGCGGTCTGGTGCTGTACTGTGCCTGCGCCATGGAACGTCAGCCCGCTTGTATGCTGTTCTCCAACCCCATCGACTCGCTGGCCGCTGCCGGTTCCATCCTCGCTTCGGTCTGGC
>CAYXQN010000164.1:0-2547 GCA_964466825.1 uncultured Faecalibacterium sp.
GGCAGAACGCCGACATAAGCTGCCAGCGTGGTGCGGCGGTTGTTCTCCGCAATGATCGGAGCAGTGTAGGAGTTGACCAGTGCCAGCAGCAGGCTGACGATCAAAGAGATCACGCTCAGCACGAGGATCGGCTTGATGGTGCTCTCCCAATTTGCAGACTTTTTCATTTGTCAGCACCCTCCTTTGCAGGCTTTTTCGGCTTGACGTAGCCATACGGGGTCTGACGAGTCAGGTCGTTGATGTACGGGACCCACAGGTTCATGAACAGCAGTGCGAAGGACACGCCCTCGGTGTAGCTGCCCCAGTAACGGATGGCGAAGGTCACGATGCCCAGTGCCACACCGTAGACCAGCTTACCCTTCAGGGTGAAGGGGCTGGTGACATAGTCGGTAGCCATAAAGACAGCGCCAAACAGCAGACCGCCGGACAGGACTGCTGCCAGAGAAGCATGCAGATCCTTGGTTGCGATCAGGTAGAACACAAACACGCTGCCCACATAGGAAGCGGGGATCGCAATGCTGATGGTCTTGGTTGCAACAAGGTACACCAGACCCAGCAGGATCGCCAGAGCACAGGTCTCGCCCAGAACACCGCCATGGATGCCCATAAACAGGTCCAGCAGGCTCAGCTTAGAGACGTTATCCACTGCCAGCGGAGTAGCCTTGGACAGCTGGTCCACTGCTGCATCCGGGAACACCCATGCGTTCATGGTTCCAGCAAAGCTGACGAACAGCACGATACGGGCAACCAGAGCCGGGTTTGCAAAGTTCATGCCAATGCCGCCAAACAGCTGCTTGACCACGATGATGGCGACCAGGTCACCCACGATGAGCTGACCCAGAGGCATACCAACAGGCACGTTCATTGCCAGAATAATGCCGGTGACCACAGCGGACAGATCGCCGATGGGGTTCGGGCGCTTGAGCAGCTTGCAGTACAGCCACTCGAATGCAACACAGGCGATCACCGACACAGCGGTGACCAGCAGTGCACGCATACCAAAAATGATCGCAGAGGCGACCACACAGGGGCACAGTGCCACGATGACGTTTGCCATCAGGCTGGAGGTCGTTTCCTCACTGCGCACATGCGGGGAAGCCGAAACAATAAGTCTCGTATCCATTACTTATTGCCTCCTTTTTTGATTTCACCAAGGTAGAACGCCTTTGCCAGACTCATCATCTGGGTAACAGGGCGCTTTGCCGGGCAGACGAAAGAGCAGGAACCGCAGTTAAAGCAGTAGTCAGCATGCAGCTTACCCAGTTCTTCCACATCGCGTGCTGCGTATGCCTGATTGACCTCAACAGGCGCCAGACCCATCGGGCAATACTCCACGCAGCGGCCGCAGCGGATGCAGGGGCTGACCGGAGCAGGCTTTGCAGCGATGTCGCTCAGCATGATCAGACCAGAGGTGGTCTTGGTGGTAGGATAGGACAGGTTCTCAACAGCAGGACCCATCATAGCGCCGCCAGCAACGACCTTGCCCAGAGTCACGCCGCCCTTGATGCCAACAGCGTTGATGACATCCTCGTATGCGGTACCCACCGGAACAATGATATTCTGGGGCTTTTCGCAGGCATCACCATCTACTGTGATCACGCGCTCCACTACCGGCATACCGGTAGCCAGATACTTACCCAGAGCAGAAACAGAGGTCACGTTCATAACGATTGCGCCTGCGTCTGCGGGCAGACCGCCGTGCGGGACCTCACGGCCCAGGCACTTCTCGATCAGGATCAGCTCTGCGCCGGTGCCGTAGACGCTGGGCAGGGGCTTGACCTCGATGTTTGCGATCTCCTTCGTTGCCTTGCAAAGAGCATCAATGCACTCGGGCTTGTTATTCTCAATGCCGATGACGCTCTTCGGGATGCCGGTATACTCCAGCACAGCCTGGATACCACGAACGATATCCTCCGTGCAGTTGAGCATCTCCTGGGTATCGCTGGTCAGCCAGACTTCACACTCAGAAGCATTGATCAGCAGGGTATCGACCTCCTGCTTGGGCTGCAGCTTTACATCGGTCGGGAAGCCAGCGCCGCCCAGGCCGACCAGACCGCACTCACGCACAGCAGCCAGGAAGCTGGCTTTATCCGTGACGACCGGTGCCTGGATGGACGGATCGACCGTCTGATTGCCATCCGTCTTGATCACCACCGAGTCACAGCTGCGACCGTTGGACAGACGGAACGGCTCCACTGCTGCGACCGTGCCAGACACGCTGGAGTGGATATTGGCAGAGACAAAGCCGCCCGCCTCACCGATCTTGGTGCCGACGAACACTTCATCACCTTTTTTGACCAGAACCTTGGCAGGTGCTCCAATGTGCTGGCTCATCAGGATGCGTACCTGCGCGGGCAGAGGCATCGGGACAGGCTTGCTTGCAGCAGTTGCCTTGTCATGCGGCGTATGCGCGCCAAGCGCCGCACGTTTCAGCTTGTTCAACATGGATTTTATATCCCCCATTCTGCTTGAATTGCCGTCCCCACGCCCATGCAGGCGCACTGGTACAGGGACAGCAGCTGCTTAACATATTTATTGTATCATTTT
>CAYXQN010000165.1:0-2451 GCA_964466825.1 uncultured Faecalibacterium sp.
GTAATAGCCCAGCCCTTCCCAGAGCTTGTGCAGCTTTTCTTCCTCGCAGGCAGCCAGCGCCGGGATGTCCGGCAAGGCCGCAAGGAACCGCTCGTAGTAGGGCAGCGCCGCCGAGACCCGGGTCTGCTGGAGCATGATCTCGCTCAGCCAGACATGATAGGGGCTGGGGTCGGTGCGGAAGGGCAGGATGCGCTGGTTTTTGTAAAACCAGTCCAGCAGTGCAGGCGAGATGTTTTCCACAGTTGTTCGTCTCCTTGTTGAAAAAGGCTGCCGCTTTTACACGGCAGCCTTTTGTTCTGTTGATCAGAAACCGTAAGCAGTGCGGGGGAACGGCAGCACATCACGGATGTTCTGGATGCCCGTGAGGTACATGATCAGGCGCTCAAAGCCCAGGCCGTAGCCTGCGTGCTCCACGCCGCCGAACTTGCGCAGGTTGAGGTACCAGTCGTAGCCGGCCTTGTCCAGACCCAGCTCGTCCATGCGGGCCACCAGCTTGTCGTAGTCTTCCTCACGCTGGCTGCCGCCGATCAGCTCGCCGATGCCGGGCACCAGCATATCTGCTGCAGCCACCGTCTTGCCGTCGGCGTTCTGCTTCATGTAGAAGCTCTTGATCTCCTTGGGATAATCGGTAACAAAGACCGGCTTCTTGTAGACCACCTCGGTCAGGTAGCGCTCGTGCTCGGTCTGGATGTCTGCGCCCCACTCTACCGGGAACTGGAACTTCTTGTTGTTCTTCTTCAGGATCTCGATGGCGTCGGTGTAGCTCACACGGCCAAACTCGCTGTTTGCCACCAGCTCCAGACGCTCGATCAGGCCCTTGTCGATGAACTGGTTGAAGAAAGCCATCTCGTCCGGGCAGTTGTCCAGCACATAGCGGATGACGTACTTGGTCATGGCCTCAGCGGTGTCCATGTAGCCGTTCAGGTCGCAGAAGGCCATCTCCGGCTCGATCATCCAGAACTCCGCAGCGTGGCGGGTGGTAAAGCTCTTTTCTGCACGGAAGGTGGGACCAAAGGTGTACACCTTGCCAAAGGCCATTGCCATGGCCTCGGCCTCCAGCTGGCCGGAAACGGTCAGGCTGACCGGCTTCTCAAAGAAGTCCTGGGTGTAGTCCACTGCGCCCTCCTCGGTGCGGGGGAGGTTGTCCATATCCAGCGTGGTCACATGGAACATCTCGCCTGCACCCTCGCAGTCAGAGGCGGTGATCAGCGGGGAGTGTGCGTAGACAAAGCCCTGCTCCTGGAAGAACTTGTGGATGGCGTATGCTGCAACGCTGCGCACACGGAATGCGGCGTTGAAGGTGTTGGTGCGGGGACGCAGGGTGGGCATGGTGCGCAGATACTCCATGCTCATCTTCTTTTTCTGCAGGGGGTATTCCTCTGCGGGGCAGTCGCCCAGGATCTCCACGCTGTCGGCGTTCAGCTCAAAGGGCTGCTTTGCCTGCGGGGTGTGTACCAGATGGCCCTTGATGCGCAGGCTGCTGTACAGACCGGTGTGGATGACCTCATCATAGTTTGCCAGCTTGCCTGCTTCCAGCACGACCTGCAGGGTCTTGAAGCAGCCGCCGTCCGACAGTGCGATAAAGCCGATGTTCTTGGAGTCACGGATGTTCTTGGCCCAGCCGCAGACGGTCAGCTCAGTGCCGTCGGCGGGGGTGTTCTTGAACAGCGAGACGATCTCGGTGCGTTCCATAGTCTTTCCTCCGAAAAATAAAATAAAAAAGACAGCTTTTGCCCTGAAAGTTCAGGGCGAACAAGCTGTCTTGTAATGTCCGCGGTGCCACCTGAATTACCGGAAGTGTCCGGTCGCTCACGCGCTCGTAAAAAGCGCTGTCCCTGTAACGCCGGACGCAGGCGGCGCACCTACTGGCGGCAAGAGCCGTGTTCAGCTTGCAGCTCCCGGGTGTTCGTTCACGCAGGGTCCGCACACGGCTCTCAGCTTTGCCGTGCTCTCTGTGGCGTCCGGGCTGCGCTACTTTTCCCGATCGTAGCTTTTACCTCCTAAATATAGCACGGCAGGCCCGGTTCGTCAAGTTCCATCCACTGCCAAAAGCGCTTCGGCCAGCGCCTGTGCGGCCAGCTGACCGGCATAGAGCGCCTCGTTCAGGTTGTTGCCATGCCCGCCCACCTCGATCAGCAAACTGCCCGTGGTCAGGTCCTGATTGTAGAACCGATGACTGAACAGCACCGGACGGGTCAGCCCCGGGTAGAGCTGTTCCATACTGCGCTCCCATGCGGCCGCAAACCGCAGGTTCTGCCTCCAGTTGGGCAGCTGGACACTGCTGCCGTTGTCGCAGCCGCAGATCAGCATCACCTGCGCCGCCTGCCGCCCGCCCACGGTACACACGGGTGCATAGCGCGCCCCCGCCTCAGACTCGATGGCGTCCCGGTGGACATCCACCACCACCTTGATGCTGGGATACTGCGCCAGATACTGCTGCACCACCGCACG
>CAYXQN010000166.1:0-2437 GCA_964466825.1 uncultured Faecalibacterium sp.
CATTTCTATGTCAGCGATGTGCCGGACAGTTTTGTACAGACGGCAGACCTGTTCCTGGGAGAATACAAAGGCGGCGAAGTGGAACAGATCGCAATTGAAAAGTATTGATGAGGAAGAACGAAGTGAGCAAACCGTTAAAGGAAGACTATATCATCCGCATCAAGAGCTGTATTGAGCAGCGCGCCGGAGAGCCCGGTGAAGAAGAGTGTGTGGAGCTGATGACCCGTGGAGATCTTGTGCAGCGGGGCGGAAGCTACTATATCACTTATAAGGAAACCGAGACCACTGGTTATGCAGGCTGCACCACCACACTGAAGGTAGCTATGGACAGCAGCAGAGTCTCAATGATCCGCTTTGGAAAGGCACAGGGGGCAGGGACCCAGCTGCTGATTGAAAAAGGCAAGCGGAACCTGTGCCACTATGAGACGGGCTATGGCTCTATGACGTTGGGTGTGATGGCAGACGAGATCCAGTGCGAGCTGGATGAAAATGGCGGCAAGGTGTGTTTTGCCTATCTGCTGGATGCGGGTACAAACGAGCTGGTGAGCCGTAACCGCCTGCAAGTGACCGTTATAAAAGTAAATTAAAGATATTTCCGAGACTGTGAAAGGAACCAATACCCATGACTGAATTTGAAAAGACTTATCAGAACTACAATCCCCGTCAGGCTGCATTGAGCGAGGCGCGTGCTCTGCTGACCGCTGCTGCCAATGCGGCGATGGCCGATGGTTCTCTGCCTCAGGCAGAGATGCCTACATTCATCGTAGAGATCCCGGCTGATGTGAAGAACGGCGACATCGCTTCCAACATCGCAATGGCTGGTGCACGCAGCTGGCGCAAGGCTCCCAAGATGATCGCCGATGCGCTGCTGGCTCATCTGCCCACGCTGGAAGGCTCTTCCTTTACCAAGGTCGAGGTGGCTGGCCCCGGCTTCATCAACCTGTTCCTCGCTCCGGCATTCTGGGCAGGTGTGGTACTGGGTGCCTGTGCGAACACCGAGTATGGCCGCACCGATTACGGCAAGGGTGCAAAGTACAACGTGGAGTTCGTTTCTGCCAACCCCACCGGTCCTATGCACATGGGCAATGCCCGCGGCGGCGCTCTGGGCGACTGCCTGTCTGCGGTTCTGGACTGGGCTGGCTACGATGTGACCCGTGAGTTCTACATCAATGATGCAGGCAATCAGATCCAGAAGTTTGGCAAGAGCCTTGCAGTGCGTTATCTGCAGCAGTTCTGCGGCGAGGAAGCCTATCCTCTGCCCAAGGAGTGCTACCAGGGCGGTGATATCAAGGTGCTGGCGGGCGAGTTCGCAGAGCTGAACGGCGATAAGTACGTTGCTGCCTGCTCTGGCATGGATGAGGAGACCCTGTTTGAGAGCGAAGCTTTTGCACAGCTGAAGGATGCGCTGGTGGCTTATGCACTGCCCAAGAACATTGCTGCCCTCAAGCGCGATCTGGGCAAGTACCGCATCGATTACGATGTCTGGTTCCACGAGAGCACCCTGCACGACTCCGGCGATGTGCTCAAGGTCGTGGATAAGCTGCTGGAAATGGGCGCTTGCTACAAGGCCGAGGACGGCGCTGTGATGTACCGCAGTGCACAGTACGCTGCCAAGTACGGCACCGTCAACAAGAAGAAGACTGAGGACGGCTCCGAGGAAGAGGCAAAGGACGAGGTTCTGGTGCGTGCAAACGGTATTCCCACCTACTTTGCAGCGGATATCGCTTACCACTATAATAAGCTGGCGACCCGCGGCTTTGCAAAGTCCATCGACGTCTGGGGCGCTGACCACCATGGCCACGTTGCCCGTATGAAGGGCGCTATGGATGCCATTGGTCTGGACGGCAACGATCTGGATGTTGTGCTGATGCAGATGGTCAACCTCATGCGTGACGGTCAGCCCGTGCGTATGTCCAAGCGTACAGGCAATGCCATTACGCTGACCGACCTGCTGGAGGAAGTGCCCATTGACAGCGCACGTTTCCTGTTCAATATGCACGACGCAGGCAGCGGCATCGACTTCGACCTGGATCAGGCGGTCAAGACCGACAACGACAACCCTGTGTACTATGTCCAGTACGCACACGCTCGTATCTGCTCCATCCTGAAGAAGATGGAGACCGAGGGCGTGCAGTTTGTGGGTGCAGAAGGCGTGGATGCCACCCTGCTCACCGAGCCCAGCGAGATGGATCTGATCCGTATGCTGGCAGCCTTCCCGCAGGAGATCGTTATGGCTGCTGAAAAGTACGATCCCAGCCGCATCAACCGTTTTGTCATTGACCTGGCAAGCGCCTTCCACCGTTTCTACGGTAACTGCCGCATCCAGGGTGCAGACCCTGCAGTGCAGCAGGCTCGTCTGGCACTGTGCGTCGGCGTGAAGAACGTCATCCACAACGTGCTGACCATGTTCAAGATCAACGTGCCGGAGAAGATGTAA
>CAYXQN010000167.1:0-2434 GCA_964466825.1 uncultured Faecalibacterium sp.
TCGCCGCCAGCAAGTTTGTGTATAGATATGAAAATCCGACCTATGATTGTAACCACAGGTCGGATTAACTGTCTTATGACCATCCAGCAATGCGCCGGATCTTTTTATTGAATGGATTACTGGAAACCGTCATTGGTCAAACCGTCCAGATTGAGCATCCCCTGCAGAGCGGCAATGTCCGCAGATACGTCCAGAGCGTCTGACTGGAACAGTTTGTCCAGTTGATTTTCAAATGCGGTGATCAGCAGATCCATCGAGTGCTCGATGTTCTGCTTGGCCTCGGTGATGTTCTGCCCCTGTACACCTTGCGCCGAAAGGCTGACGTATTTATTCAGCAGGCTCAGGGCTGTGGGAAGATAGTAATCTGTAAATCGCTGCAACTGAGCCTTTTTTCCGGCATCCTCTGCGGCAGCGGTGAAGATCCTGGTGCTGAGATGTTCCAGACGGGAGATCTTTTCGGTCATGACCGGATCTGGAATCGCGTTGTTCACCGCACGCAGCTGGTTCAGCAGATCCACATAGGGGTCCTTGGCGGTGTGCTGCTCCGGGGCCGGGTCCGGCTGTGTGGGCTGCGGTGCCGCACCACGAACGACCAATGTGTTGGTACGGTAGTCGATGTAGGCGTTGGCGCCAAAATAACCATGCTCGATGGCTTTTTCGACAATGGTGCGTCCCTTGGTGACGTCGACACCGGCAGCAGAAAAAAGCTCATCCAGCGCAATGTTATCCCGGTCTCCCACGATATTGTCCAGCAGGCGCTCCATTTTGCGGGACTTTTTCATCTGCAGGCCCATCCAGAGTGCGCCGCCACCGCCGACGATCTGTGTGACGCAGCTGATCAGGTCCGACCAGTCCCAGAAGTGGGTCACAAAGTAGATGGCATCGCCCAAATCGGTAAGCCCTGCCAGTAGAAAGAGCGCACCAAAAACCGTGCACAGGATCGTGATGGTCTTGTGGCGTTCCTTGGCCTTTTTTTGTTCCATGGTCGGGCGGTCGTGTCCGTAGATGGCTTCACCATCCTGGGTGGAGGCATCTTTTTGTTCCTCAGTGCGGGCATCAGTAGAATGGATGTCCCAACTGTAATACTGCTGGGTGCGTTGTGCGGCCTTTTCTTCCTTTTCCAGCTTTTTATCAATGGATCTCAGGATAAAAAGGATCAGTCCCAGGGGTGGAGACATTGCAAGCAGAATGAACAGCGCAATGCTGGGGATTTTGGCGAAAAAATGTTTTTGGGGACTCATGGGGCAAACATCCTCCTCTTGATAAAACAGACCGTGCTCCACTTTATTATAGCGGAGCACGGTCTGTTTGTTAAGGGGGATTTAAAAAAATCAGAATTACTTCATCAGGCTGCAGACGGCCTCTGCATAAGCGGCGGGGTCGTCCACGGGCAGGCCCTCGATAAGCTGTGCCTGTGCATAGAGCAGGGCGCTGTACTTGGCGAGCTTTTCGGTATCACCGGCCTCCTGTGCAGCCTTGAGCACAGCAAAGACCGGGTGTTCGATGTTCAGCTCCAGCACTTTATCGCTCTTGATGCCTTCGCTGCCGGGCTGCTTGGAAAGGACCTTCTCCATCTCGATGGACATGGGGCCGTCTGCCGACAGACAGACCGGATGACCCTTGAGGCGGGTAGAGACCTTGACCTCTTTTACCTTGCCGTCCAGCGCATCCTTCATGGCGTCGAACAATTCCTTGTTCTCGGCAGTTGCATCCTCAGCGGCTTTCTTTTCGTCTTCGGTCTCCAGGCCAAGGTCGCCGCTGTTGACATTCTTGTATTCCACGGTGCCGTCCTTGCCCTCGGCATCCTTGCGGGGATAGCTGTGCATGATCTGCAGGCAGAACTCATCCACATCCTCGGTCAGCAGCAGAACGTCATAGCCCTTGTCCAGAACCAGTTCGGCAGCAGGCAGCTTTGCCAGACGGTCGGTGGAGTCACCGGCAGCAAAGTAGATATACTTCTGCTCGGCGGGCATCTTTTCGACATACTCGGACAGGGTGACCATCTTCTGCTCCTTAGCGGACCAGAACAGCAGCAGGTCACGCAGCAGCTCAGCATGCATGCCGTAGTCGGAGTAAGCACCGAACTTGATCTGACGGCCGAACTCCTTCCAGAACTCCTCATACTTCTCGCGATCATTGCGCAGCATGGCCAGCAGTTCGTTCTTGATCTTCTTTTCCAGTGCATTATGGATCAGCTTGAGCTGACTGTCCTTCTGCAGCATCTCGCGGCTGATATTCAGGCTCAGGTCCTGGCTGTCCACAATACCCTTGACGAAGCTGAAGTAGTCGGGCAGCAGGTCGCCGCATTTTTCCATGATCATCACACCGGAAGCATACAGGGCAAGACCCTTTTCGTATTCCTTGGTGTAAAAGTCGTAGGGGCGGTGGCTGGGCACGAACATCAGGGCATTGTAGTTTGCGGTGCCCTCGGTGC
>CAYXQN010000168.1:0-2359 GCA_964466825.1 uncultured Faecalibacterium sp.
GCGCAGACAGCCACACCTGCACTTACGGTGCCACCGGTGGAGAAGGCACCCAGTGCACCGTAAGTGCAGGTGTGGCTGTCTGCGCCGATCACGCAGTCACCAGCGGTTACGATGCCTTTTTCCGGCAGGAGGGCGTGCTCGATGCCCATCTGACCAACATCGTAGAAGTTGAGGATGTCATACTTGTTGGCGAACTCGCGGCACTGTTTGGACTGGGTCGCACTCTTGATGTCCTTATTGGGCACAAAGTGATCCAGCACGATGGCGATGTGCTCCTTGTCGAATACACTGTTGAACCCGGCACGCTCAAATTCGTTGATGGCGACCGGGGTGGTGATATCGTTGCCCAGCACGATGTCGAGTTTGGCATTGATGAGCTGACCTGCCTTGACCTCCGGCAGACCGGCGTGTGCGGCAAGGATCTTTTGCGTCAGAGTCATTCCCATGATGTGATCTCCTTTTTATGTTTCCGCTATTCTTGGCTCTCCCACTGAGAGGGCGAGGATGTTTGTTACTTGTTATTGATCGCACTGACCAGCGCACGGATACCGGCCACGATGATGTCGGTGTCGGTGCCGGCGCCCCATGTGGTGCTGCCGTCGCCCCATACCAGTCCGACGTAAGAAGCTGCGCGGGAGGTGGAGCCTTCGTCCAGGCTGTGCTCGGAGTAGTTTTCGAGGTGGAAGTCCATGCCGGTCGCACTCTGGATGGCGTTTGCCACTGCGTCCAGACGGCCGTTGCCCACTGCCGTGACCACCTTATGCTGACCGTTCAGATCCAGCGTGACTGTGGCGGTGATGCCATTGACCTGTGCAAAGTGTGCTTCTACAACGCTGAGGGGCTTGTCGCGGTTGAGGAAGCTTGCCTCAAAGATGTTCAGAACCTCGCCTGCGCTCAGCTCCTTGTGGTTGTGGTCAGATACGCTCTTGACCTTGTAGCCCAACGCCTCACGCATCTTGGCGGGCAGGTTGTAACCAAAGTTCTGCTCCAGCACAAAGCCGATGCCGCCCTTGCCGCTCTGGCTGTTGATGCGGATAACGTCTGCATCGTAGGTGCGGCCAACATCGTGCGGGTCCACCGGGATGTAGGGGCAGGTCCAGCGGTGCTCACCCTTTTCCTTGCGGTAGGCCATGCCCTTGGCAATGGCATCCTGGTGGCTGCCCGAGAAGGCGGCAAATACCAGCTGACCGGCATAGGGAGTGCGCTCATAGATATGCATCCGGGTCACACGCTCATAGGTGGCGCAGATGGCAGGCATATCCGAGAAATCCAGCTTGGGGTCTACGCCGTGGCTGTACATGTTCATGGCAAGGGTCACAGCGTCCACGTTGCCAGTGCGCTCGCCGTTGCCAAACAGGCAGCACTCCACGCGCTGGGCACCTGCCAGCACTGCCAGCTCTGCGCAGGCAACGCCGGTGCCGCGGTCGTTGTGGGGGTGGGTAGAGATGATCACACTGTCACGGTATTTGAGGTGTTTGTCGCAATACTCGATCTGGTTTGCGTAAACGTGGGGCATGCTCATCTCGACCGTGACCGGCAGATTGATGATCATGGGGCGCTCCGGGGTGGGCTGCATGATGTCCAGAACGGCATTGCAGACCTCAACGGCGTAATCCACTTCGGTGCCGGTGAAACTCTCGGGGCTGTACTCAAACAGGAAGTTGCCCTCGTATTCCTCGCTGAGCTGTTTGACCAGCTTTGCACCGTCGGTGGCGATCTTCTTGATCTCCTCTTTGGATTTATGGAACACCTGCTCCCGCTGCGCAACGGAAGTGGAATTGTAGAAGTGGATGACCGCCCGGGGCGCACCTTTGACCGCCTCAAAGGTCTTGCGGATGATGTGGTCACGGCACTGGGTCAGCACCTGCACCGTGACATCGGCGGGGATCATATCCTTTTCGATCAGGGTGCGCAGGAACTCGTACTCGGTCTCGCTGGCGGCAGGGAAGCCGACCTCGATCTCTTTGAAGCCGATTTTGACCAACATCTGGAAGAACTCCAGCTTTTCTTCAAGGCTCATGGGCACGATCAGTGCCTGGTTGCCGTCCCGCAGGTCTACACTGCACCAGTTGGGAGCGGCTTCGATATGGTCTTTCTTCACCCAGCTGTCATAGCCGGCAGGTACGGGATAATATCCGGGTGCGTACTTGGTTGCGTCCATCATAATACTTTCCTCCAGAATAGTTTCAAAAAATAAACGAAAAGGCTCCCGTCTTTCAAGGCGAAAACCTTGAGAGACGAGAGCCTGTAAAGTCATTCACAGGGCACCCGTGGTACCACTCTCTTTGCTGTGCGGAACACACAGCCACTTTGCACGATCGGCTTTTGGCGGCGAATCGCTGCCCCGGTAACGGTGGGC
>CAYXQN010000169.1:0-2290 GCA_964466825.1 uncultured Faecalibacterium sp.
CAATGGTATCACCGTCCGGGTTTTTGTGGCACAGAATCAAAATGTTATCCGCAGCACGCAGGCGCTGGGCCATCTGCTGCACATTCAGTTGTTCTGTCATCCGTTATTCTTCCATCCTTTCCGCAAGGCAGCGGTTCATTCCTCGGTTTCAGCCTGCTCGTCCTCGGTAACGTTCAGGGTGCGCAGCAGCTCGTTGATGTGAGCAGCATATGCAGCACCGTCATCTTCTACAAAGATAAAACGGGGTGCTTTGCGAATGTGCATTTTTTTGCTGACCTCGGTACGCACATGGCCTGCCGAATGGTTCAGCGCTTCAATAGCGGGCTTAGCGCCATCGGCACGGCCCATTACGCTGACATAGACCTTTGCCACATCCAGGTCGGGAGTCACATCCAGACGGGTAACGGTCAGCAGACCGCCCTCCAGACGGGGGTCCTTCAAACGACCCATGATGGCAATGATCTCACGCTTCATATCCTGGGCAAGACGGCCCATATTCTTCTGAGACATTTGTTTTCTCCTAACTTATCCTCAGATGCTGCTCCTGCAGCCTCCCCTGCCGGGGAAAGGAGCGCTGTGCAAAGCAAAACGACGGATGAGGGCGCATATCCACACACTGCGAACGATACACCCTCATCAGTCTCACTCCACTCAGCAGCCTTCCCTCTCCGGGAAAGCCTTTCCAACGGGAGCCTCATTATCGCAAAAACTTAATCGCGGTATTCTTCCATCTTGAAGGCCTCGTAAACGTCGCCTTCCTTGACATCCGCAAACTTTGCCAGGGTCACGCCGCACTCGTAGCCTTCGGCCACTTCCTTGACGTCATCCTTGAAACGGCGCAGAGATGCGATCTCGTCCTCTGCCAGAACGATGCCGTCGCGCACGACACGCACCTTGCTGTCACGGGTGATCTTGCCGTTGGTCACACGGCAGCCAGCAACCGTACCAACGTTGCTGATCTTGTACACCTCACGGACCTGCAGCTCGCCCAGAGCCACTTCACGGAACTTGGGAGCCAGCATACCCTTCATAGCGTCGGTCACATCGTTGATGGCATCGTAGATAACGCGGTACATACGCATTTCCACGTTGGTGCTTGCAGCTTCTTCCTTGGCAACGTTGTCCGGACGGACATTGAAGCCGATGATGATAGCGTTGGAAGCATCTGCCAGGTCAACGTCCGACTTGCTGATGGCACCGACACCTGCATGGATGACACGCACACGCACTTCTTCGTTGGAGATCTTCTCCAGGCTCTGCTTAACAGCCTCGGCAGAACCCTGAACGTCTGCCTTGACAACGATAGCCAGCTCCTTCATATCGTTCTGAGCCATCTGGCTGAACAGATTATCCAGGGTGACCTTCTGGAATGCAGAGAACTGCTTCTCCTTGGCTGCAGTAATGCGCTGCTCAGCCAGCTCGCGAGCCAGACGCTCGTCCTCGACTGCCTCGAACAGATCGCCTGCTTCCGGCACAGCGGTCAGGCCGGTGATCTCCACGGGAGTAGAGGGGCCTGCATCCTTGAGCAGGATGCCCTTGTCGCTGCGCATGGTACGCACACGGCCCACAGCAGTACCGGCAATGATCACATCGCCAGCGTGCAGGGTGCCGTTCTGCACCAGAATGGTAGCGATGGGGCCCTGGCCCTTGTCCAGACGAGCCTCGACGACCGCACCCTTGGCACGGCGGTTGGGGTTGGCCTTCAGCTCCATGATCTCGGCCTCCAGAGCAACACGCTCCAGCAGGTCATTGATACCCATACCGGTCAGTGCAGACACGGGGATGCAGGCAACATCTCCGCCCCAATCCTCGGGGATCAGGCCGTACTTGGTCAGGCCCTCCATAACACGCTCGGGGTTGGCGGTGGGCTTATCCATCTTGTTGATGGCCACGATGACCTTGACGTTTGCAGCCTTGGCATGGTTGATGGACTCGATGGTCTGGGGCATGATGCCGTCATCGGATGCAACGACCAGGATCGCAATATCGGTCATGTTTGCACCGCGGGCACGCATGGAGGTAAATGCCTCATGGCCCGGGGTATCCAGGAAGCTGATCAGACTGTCGTTGATCTTGACCTGGTATGCACCAATGGCCTGGGTAATGCCGCCGGCCTCGCCTGCAGTGACGTTGGTCTTGCGGATCGCATCCAGGATACTGGTCTTGCCGTGGTCAACGTGACCCATGACGCAGACCACAGGGGGACGCTCCACCAGATCTTCCTGTGCATCCTCTTCCTGGGTGAACAGGCGCTCCTCGATGGTCACATGGACCTCGTGCTCGACCTTTG
>CAYXQN010000170.1:0-2287 GCA_964466825.1 uncultured Faecalibacterium sp.
GACATTATTACTACTTATATTTTTGTCCGTTTAACGCTTTTTCGGCGTTGCATCGCTCAAAAGTTTAAACGGCCAATTCTGGCCGTTTGTCGGAAAAAGTGGGTTCTCTCCACTATTTCTGAAAAAGGCCTTTGAACGGCCAGAATCTCAGTGTGTCATAGAGAGTTCTGGCCATGGCAGCTCATCGTTCCGGCGGGGTGAACTGCCAGATGGAATATTCCGCATCGTCGGCACCGGCACGGGCAAAGGTCTCGGCGGCCAGCTTCTTCCAGCCGGGCCGGTCGGCCAGATAGCCGGAATAATAGTCGAACAGGTACACCAGCCGTACCGGATGCGGAGCCAGCTTTTCCAGCCGGGCGATAAATTTGGAAAAGATCTTGCCGTTGAAGGGGTTGAACAGGTAATATACCGTGACCAGCTGGAACAGGTCGGCGGTGCTTTCGTCCAGAATGTTGCCGCAGCGGATCTGGACATTCTGTCCTCCGGGGCAGGCAGCGGTGCGCTGGCGGGCGGTGGCGGCGGCATCCGGGTCCAGTTCAATGCCGATCAGCCGGGCCTTGCAGCGCCGCCCAGCCAGATAGGTCAGCACACGGCCCTCGCCGCAGCCTACATCCAGCAGAACATCCTGTGCGGTCAGCCGCACCTGCCGCCGGAAAATGCGCCCCAGAGCACGGTAGTCCGAGCTTTGCACCGCTTCCGCACCCTGAGCCGAAAAACGGCTGGGTCTGCGCTGTTCTACGGCCACACCGCCCAGGCGGCGGTCCTGCCAGGCGGCCAGGGCAGCATACAGCCGCTGAGCCAGGGGACGGGGATCTGGTTTTTTTGCGCTTGCAGACATCAAAAAGCTCCTCTCTTGCAAACCGTTCGGATGCAGCCCGCAGCGGGGCCAAAACAAAAGGGATGCGGCTCAAAGGCTGCATCCCTTGTTGCGTTCGATCCGGAGTTACTGTGCGGCCTGTGCCAGGCAGTCCTCCATCGCAGCAAACACGGCGTTGCTGGTAACGGTGCTGCCGGAAACCGCGTCCACACCGCTCAGGGAGCCAGCACTGGTCAGCTGTTCTGCCAGAGCTTCGGCTGCTGCACCGCCCAGCGTGGGGGTCTCATCGGGGGCATCGATGGCTACGTTGGTCACCTTGCCGCCCAGAACGGTCACGCTGACTGTGACGTTGCCGCCAAAGCCCTGTGCGCTGGCGGTATAGCTGCCGTCGTTGTAGGCAACAGCGTTGTCCGCAGCAGGCAGGCTGCCGGTGCTGGAGATATACAGGCAGAGAGCTACCGCCATGATGACGGTGAGCACTGCCATGATCAGGGTCTTGAGATTCAGGTACTGTTTCATAAAACGATTGCTCCTTGGAATGGGATCACTTTGCGGGCTTAAAGCCGTCGCGCAGGGTCACGATGCGGTTGTATACGCCGGGGTTCTTGGAGTCCGGCGTAAAGAAACCGGTGCGCACGAACTGGAACTTGTCGCCGGGCTTTGCGTCGGCCAGGCTCTGCTCCAGCTTGCAGCCCTTGCGGATGGTAACGCTTTCGGGGTTGAGGTAGTCCTTGTAATCGCTGCCGTCCGGGATGGCGTTCATGTTGGCCTCGGTAAACAGCTTGTCGTACAGACGCACCTCGGCATCCACGCAGTGTGCGGCGCTGACCCAGTGGATGGTGCCCTTGACCTTGCGGCCGTCCACGGGGTTGCCGTTGCCGGTCTCCAGGTCAGCGGTGCAGTGGATGGCGGCAATGCTGCCGTCCTCGTTCTTTTCCACGCTCTCGCACTTGACGATGTATGCGCCCATCAGACGCACCTCGCCGCCCACGGTCAGGCGCTTGAACTTGGGAGGCGGCACCTCAGCAAAGTCCTCAGCGTCGATCCACAGCTCACGGCTGAAGGCCACCGGGCGGGTGGTGGTATCGTTGGCTTCACGGTTGGGGTTGTTGGCGACCTCAAAGAACTCGGTCTTATCGGCGGGGTAGTTGTCCACCACCAGCTTGACCGGCTCCAGCACGGCGATGCGGCGCTGGGCAGTCAGGTCCAGCTCGCTGCGGATGCAGGCTTCCATCTGGCGCATATCGATCAGGTTCTCAGACTTGGAGATACCTGCCTCGCGCACAAAAGTAAAGATGGAGCTGGGGGTGTAACCACGGCGGCGCAGACCGCACAGGGTGGGCATACGGGGATCGTCCCAGCCGTCCACGATGTTCATCTCCACCAGCTCACGCAGGTAGCGCTTGCTCATGACCGTGTTGGTCATGTTCAGGCGGGAGAACTCGCGCTGCTTGGGGAACTCGTTGCCAA
>CAYXQN010000171.1:0-2170 GCA_964466825.1 uncultured Faecalibacterium sp.
TTTGTTGACACCTCCATTATAACGGTTGTTTTGAACCTCCCTCGGGTTGCGGGTGCGTGTCCGAAAAACAGGCACACTGAATAACCCCGCAAAAGAGGTGATATCATTGTATCACGGCTTTTTCAATCCGTCAAGCAGAAATTTGCGAATTTTAGAAAGTTTTTTTGCAGATGTCATCTTTTGCTCCGGCGTTGGTTTTTGGCATTTTGCTTGCATCGGAGGAATAGATATTGTATAATAAGATGTAAAATAGTTTTTGCGACTAAGTACATGGCCCGATGTTAGGGCTATTATAAATAGGAGAGAGCATCATGCAGTCTGAAAATTCCCTGTGCGTTGTCCTTTTGTTCGGTGGTATGTCCAGCGAGCATGAGGTCAGCCGTGTCTCGGTTGGCAACTTCGTCACCAATATCGATCGTACCAGGTACGAGGTACTGACCGTGGGCATTACCAGAGAGGGCCGATGGCTTTATACT
Organism: uncultured Faecalibacterium sp.; assembly: GCA_964466825.1. Lineage (GTDB taxonomy): Bacteria > Bacillota > Clostridia > Oscillospirales > Ruminococcaceae > Faecalibacterium. The sequence goes on from CAYXQN010000171.1 coordinate 477, forward strand.
GAGGCCACCGCTGCACAGATGGCGGATGGCAGCTGGGAAGATCTGCCCGGCAATATGCCCTGTGTCATCAGTCCTGACCGTGCGGATCATGGCATGATCCTGTTTACGCCCGATGGCAGGGTGGAAAAACTGCAGGTGGATGTGGTCATTCCGGTGCTGCACGGTCTGTGGGGCGAGGATGGTACCGTGCAGGGTCTGCTGGAATTGGCGGGCATCCCTTATGTTGGCTGTGGAGTTCTGGCCAGTGCGGCTTGTATGGATAAGGCTGTGACCAATGCTTTGTTTGAGGCGAACGGCATCCCTCATACCAAGTGGCTGGCGGCCAGCCGTTGGGAGATCGAGTCAGATCTGGAAGGCGTGTGTGACGGAGTGGAAGCAAAGCTGGGCTGGCCCACCTTTGTAAAACCTGCCAATGCAGGCTCCAGTGTGGGCATTTCCAAGGTGGAAGACCGGGACCAGTTGAAGGCGGCGATTGCCCTTGCGCTGGAAAATGACCGCAAGATCGTCTTTGAGGCCTTTGTGGACGGACAGGAAGTGGAGTGCGCAGTGATCGGCTCGGATCCTGCGGTAGCGACGAGACCGGGAGAGATCCTGGCAGGTGCAGAATTCTACACCTACGACGATAAGTATAAGAATGGTGTCAGCCAGACGTTGATCCCGGCCCGTCTGCCGGAGGAGAAGCTGGATGAGGTAAAGACCTATGCAGCCATGGCCTATACGGCGCTGGGCTGTGAGGGGTTGGCACGCTGCGATTTCTTTGTGGAGCGTGGTACAGGCCGGGTGCTCATCAACGAGATCAATACCTTCCCGGGTTTCACCTCTATCAGTATGTATCCCAAGCTGATGGAACACGAAGGGCTGCCGGTGCCGGCGCTGATCGACCGGCTCATTGCCCTTGCACTGGAAAGGACGGAAAAACAGCATGGATAACCGTCCCATCGGTGTGTTTGACAGCGGTCTTGGCGGTTTGACTGGTGTAAGAGAACTGCGAAGATGCCTGCCGCATGAGGAGATCATCTATTTTGGGGATACCGGACGGGTGCCATACGGCAGCCGCAGCCCGGAAACGATTTTACAGTATGCCCGGCAGGACATTGCGTTCTTGTTGTCTAAAAATGTAAAGTGCATCATGGCGGCCTGCGGCACAGTGTCCAGCATCTACCCGGCGGCCGAGGCGGCGGCATTGCCTGTGCCATATCTGGGAGTAGTAGATGCGGCATCGCGGGAAGCAGCGTTTGTAACAAAGAACCGTCGGATCGGTGTGATTGGAACAGCTGCTACCATCCGTTCTCGCAGCTATGAAAAACAGCTGCGCCAACTGGTGCCTGGGGTGGAGATCACGGCGCAGGCCTGTCCGTTGTTTGTGCCGCTGGTAGAGTCTGGCTATGTGGATTATAGCGAGCCGGAAAAACAGCAGGTGACCCGGCTGGTCATTGCGCAATATCTTGCTGGTATCCGTGCTGCAGGCGTGGACACACTGATCCTTGGCTGTACGCATTATCCACTGCTCAAAGAGATGATCGCAGAGTTTATGGGGCCGGAAGTCACTTTGGTGGACCCGGCAAAAACGGCCGCACATCATCTGGAGCGGCTTTTGGGAGAGAAAGGTCTGCGTGCCGATAGATCCAAGGGCCAAGCGCATTTCTATGTCAGCGATGTGCCGGACAGTTTTGTACAGACGGCAGACCTGTTCC
>CAYXQN010000172.1:0-2154 GCA_964466825.1 uncultured Faecalibacterium sp.
GCAGAAAGCTAGGCGGCCAAAATGTAAGTGTATCATAGAGGGTTCTGGCCGCCTGAGCAAAATGGCCTTGTAGGGTTGCCGGATCTGTCTGGCAGCCTTTTTTGTTATACGTTTTGTTTTTTGCAAAAGGCTTTTGCCAGATGGTTTACGATGGCTGCCCCGGCAGTGCCCAGCGCACAGCCCAAAAGGATGCCGCCCAGCACATCGGTGGGGAAGTGGACGTACAGATACAGCCGGGTGAACCCGATAAAAGCCGCCACGGCCAGAGCAATGGCCCCCAGCCGTTTGTGTTCCAGCCAGAGTGCAAAGGCAGCGGCAAAGGCCGATGCGGTGTGCCCGGAAGGGAAAGAGTGGCCATGGGGGCGGGGGACCAGCATTTCGACCGTGCGCAGGTCGCAGGGACGCGGCCGGGCAAAAAAGGGCTTGAGCGTCAGGTTGCCCACCAGCAGGTAAAGGATAAGCGCCAAAGCACAGGCTGCGCCTGCCTTGCGGGTGCGGCGGAAACACAGCAGCAGGACCGCCATAAGGATCCAGAGCTCGCCGTGCGCACCGGTAATATCAAAAAAGATGGCAAGGGCATCCAGGAAGGGTGCGTGGATGGTCTGGAGCCAGTCCAGAAAATAAAACTCAAAGGGCATGGGAGACCTCCTTTTTTGTTTATCCTATCATATTTCAGTACGGGGAGCAAGATGGAGGACAGCGCACCGGGTAAGAGAACGGTGAAATGAAGGTGCAACAAGCTGGAACTGCAATATCTTACAAAGATAATACGAATCGTATTGAAAAAGGCAAGAGAAAAGCCCGGCCGATCGTCTGAATGGCCGGGCTTCTGATATTTCCGGAGGGAGAAAATGCTGCTCAGAGAGACATCTGTTCCAGGGTAGGATAGCTGTCGATGGCACCGTTCGCCTGCACGCTGATGCCGCAGAACCGGTTGGAAAAGTCCAGATAGGAGGTCAGCTTTTTACCGGTCAGACGGGGCAGCTTGTCCTGTGTGACCCCGTCCTGCTGCAGCTGCCACAAAAAGGACCCGATAAAGCCATCGCCTGCGCCGGTCGTGTCCACTGCCCGGACTTTGGCACAGGGCGCAAAGCCGTGAGCAGAGCGGGTGTAAGCATGCGCCCCCTTGCTGCCGCAGGTGTAGACCACTAACTGTACGCTGCCCACAAAGAGCCTGGGCAGTGCCTGTTCGATGTCTGCCGTGCCGGTGAGGAACTCCAGCTCCTCGTCCGAGATCTTGAGGATATGGGCAAAGGGGATGAACTGCAGCACGGTCTGGCGCAGCTGTTCCTTATCGTTCCACAGCGGGAAACGCAGGTTGGGGTCAAAGCTGAGGATGGCCCCGGCCTCCCGCGCGGCGGTGATGGCGGCAAGGTGTGCGTAGCGCATGGGACTGTCCACCAGCGAGACGCTGCAAAAGTGCAGGGCAAAGGCCTCCTGGAACCATGCCGGGTCGATCTGCTCCGGCGCATACAACAGGTCTGCCGAGGGCTTGCGGTAAAAGCTGAAGGTGCGGTCGCCGTCCTCTGCAAGGCTTACAAAAGCAAGGGCAGTGTTGGCCTTGTCAGTGAATGCAAGGTGGGACAGGTCGATGCCGCAATCTGCCAGCTCGTGGGCGATCTTGTGGCCAAAGGGGTCGTCGCCCAGCTGGGTGAGCAGGCTGCTGTGCCCGCCCAGTTTTGTAAATGCGCCGCAGACGTTGGCAGGTGCGCCGCCCACCCGGGGGCTGAAGGAGGGTACCTGCTCAAAGCCGCAGCCCACCTGAGAGGGGATCATATCAATGAGTGCTTCGCCAATGGAAAATAAGGTGTTGCCGGGCATGAAGAAATACCTCCTGAAATGTGATGGGATGTCGGCAGCCTGCCGCATTGGGAGAAAGCCGCCTTGATGAGGGAGTTTTTTACCCCAATGGATACAGAACTCCCTCTGCGCCGCACAGCTGCACGGTGACTTCGCCGGGAGCGGGGTAATACCGGGTGGTGAACACGTCTGTGCCTTCGTTGAGGAAGATCTCCAGCGAGGAGGCATCCCCCACCACCCGCACAGAGCGGCAGGGGTCTGCCAGCACAGCACGCCGCTGGGTGCGCCCGCCGGAACACTCTGCCTGCAAAAAGCGCAGCCCGCAGGTTTGGGTCTGTTCAGTATACACCAGCT
>CAYXQN010000173.1:0-2153 GCA_964466825.1 uncultured Faecalibacterium sp.
ACATATTCTGTACTTGCTGCGAATAGGTCATAATCATACTCTCCTTTTGACAAATTGTCGCTTGACAGCACAAAACCGCCGCCGCCCCTGCCGGTACGGCCGCTGTTTTCGTTCTGCTTGCATCAGCCCGGGCATCCTGCTCAATCAACAGACACACCGGGACTATCACGCATAGTTCCATTATAGAGAAAAACCGCAGATTTTGCAATACATTTCCGGCAAAATTTCTGTTTCTCTTTTTGGGTTGTTTTGGGCTAACTGTCAGTTTCCCCGCTTTTTACCAAAGAGTCGTCAACTTTTTGTCAATTTTGTCAAAGCCCTTATCGCCGCTCAGTTCAGGCTCCAGTTTCTTCCACTGGGTGCAATCTCCAGATGGCCACAAATCCAGCAATTGCTCCTGCCATTGCAAGCCAATGGCGGCCGACCTCAAGTCCCCAAAGATTTGCCAAAAACGGAAACACAAGGCTGCCGACGCTTTGTCCCAGCGCCAAGAAGCCATAGTTCACCCCTGCATGTGGAAAGCCAAACAAGTCCGTTGAAAGTGCCGGCAGCACTGCTGCCAGGGCCGAATAGCAAAAGGTAAGCCCTGCATAACATACAACGACCCACCATCCCTGTGCAAATATAAACGCAGCCGAAAGCCCCAGCGATACCGCAAATAAAAGCATATCCGTTGGCCGACGGCCGATTTTATCGCTGAGCATTGGCATCAGCAGCCGCCCCGCTGCGCTGCCCACACTGCCCAGCACCACACTCCACAGCGCAGACGATTCCTCCAATCCTCGCTCCATCCCCAATTTCAAAATGATCGGACTGAACAGCAGCACAGCTGGTGTTGAAAAACACACCGCACCTGTACACAACCAGTACTGCTTTGTTTTGATCATCTGCCACGGTGGCAGATCAACTCCACTCTGCTGTGTTTTTTGTTTTTGAGGCGGATCCGTCAGCAGCAGACTCCCTGTAATACAGACCGGCAGCGTGACTGCGCCCAAGGCCCAAAATGCCGCACGGATCCCACGGATGATCCAAAATCCTTTGACCGCACTGCGTACAGCAACCGTCAAAAAAGCTCCGGAAAGACCTACCGCTCCACCGATCACCCCGGTCGCCAGTCCTTTACGATCCGCATACCATTTTTGCGCACAGGACTGGATCGCCGGGTACAAAAATGCAGTGCCAAGCCCTGCCGGAATGCTGAAAGCCAGCATAAAGCTCCCCAAACTGCCCGGCGGCAGAGCACCAGCCGCAAAAAATCCACCGCACAGCAATACTGTCCCCCATAGACCTGCACAACGCGGGCCTTGACTGTCCTGCAAAAAACCACCGATCACGCAGCCGACTCCAAAGGCAGCGATCAATACCGCAAACGCATAACCTGCCCCCTGCTCTGTCAGTTGGTATTCTTCCATAACCGGTTTTTGAAACACGCCCCACGCCGCCGGGATCCCGGTCAGGACCTGGATCGCAGCTCCTGCCGCCAGGATCGTCCAAGGATGCTTTTGTGCCCGTTGCTTCATACTCCGCCTCCTTAAAAACCTCATTCTGTCCCTTTAGTGTACCCGTTTTATTGACAAAACCACATAATTCTTTATAATGAAATGTATCGACATCCATTTGATTTCACATAAAGAGAGGAACCATCTCATGAAAACACAGGCATTGAAGGGTATGCGTGATCTGCTGCCCGCAGAACAGACCCTGCGTGACTACATTCAGGGCAAGATCCTGGAGACCTACCGTGCCTCCGGCTTTGAACGTATCTCCACCCCTATGCTGGAGGACATGGAAAATCTGGATAAGTCCGAAGGCGGCGACAACCTGAATCTGATCTTCAAGGTCCTCAAGCGCGGCGAAAAGCTTGTCTCCGCTCTGAACACCGGCGATCCCAAGCAGCTATCGGACATGGGTCTGCGTTACGACCTGACCCTGCCGCTGTCTCGCTACTATGCAGCCAATAAGGACAAACTGCCCAGTCCCTTCAAGGTCATCCAGACCGATCGCGTCTTCCGTGCAGAGCGCCCCCAGAAAGGCCGCCTGCGTGAGTTTGTTCAGTGCGATATCGATATCCTGGGCGACGAATCCCCTAATGCTGAGATCGAGCTGATCGATGTGACCACCCGCGCACTGCTGAACATTGGCTTTACCGGCTT
>CAYXQN010000174.1:0-2077 GCA_964466825.1 uncultured Faecalibacterium sp.
TTATCACCAGAGACGTTGCAAGCAGTGCCAAAGGAATCCTGCGTGATGTACAGAGCTACCATAATTGCGCAGATGGGACCGTTGGGGTCGCCTGCCTCTGCACCAAAGATCATGTACAGGAAGGGCAGAGCGGTCATGATGGAGCCGCCGGGAGCGCCGGGAGAAGCAACCATTGCCACACCCAGAGTCATGATGAAGGGAACCACGGTCGCCAGGCTGATGGGCAACTGGTTCATCAGGCAGACTGCAGTTGCGCAGGCCGTGATGGTGATCATGGAGCCAGCCATGTGAATATTAGCGCACAGGGGCACAACAAAGTTACGGATCTGCTCACTGACACCGTCAGCCTCTGCGCACTGCAGGTTGACCGGGATCGTTGCTGCAGAACTCTGGGTGCCCAGTGCAGTGGTGTAGCCGGGAATCTGGTTTTTGATCAGGGTGATGGGGTTCTTGTGGCTGACCGCACCTGCCACAACGAACTGGATCACGATGCAGATCAGGTGCATTGCGATGACGACCAGGAACACCTTCCACAGAATGCTCAGGATGGCAAAGGTCTTGCCGGACTTGGTCATATCAATGAAAGTACCGCAGACATACAGAGGCAGCAGAGGGATGATGACCGAGTGCAGCACCTGGTCGATGATAGCGGAGAAATCCTTCATGCAGTTGTACAGTGTATTGCTGATGGTCTTGCCGCGCAGAGTGGACAGGCACAGACCCATCACAAATGCGAGGACGACCGCAGACAGGGTGTCGAGGATCGGCTCGATCGAGATGGAGATGTAGCTTTCCAGAGAAACGCTCGCCGTTGCTGCGATCTGCTCCAGAGCGCCATCGCTCATGAAGCTGGGGAACAGTTTTGCAGACACCAGATAGGACGCCGAGCCAGCGATCAGGGTAGAACCATAGGCCAGTGCGACCGTGATCAGCAGCAGCTTGCCAGCACCATTTTCCAGATCTGCAATGCCCATGGTAACATAGGCCACGATCATAAGCGGAATGATAAACTTCAGGAACGAGCTGAAGATGCCGGATGCCGTTACAATGATACGGCAGAACCACACCGGGAAGAACTGACCGATCACAATGCCCAAAACGATAGCGATCAGCAGCTTAGGCAACAGTCCAAGTTTGAATTGCTTTTTTTCCTTTTCCATAACATTAACCTCCTGAGTTTTGTCAATTTCACAATTGACTTGTTGACGGATTTAGTATAACATGTACATTGAGATGATTCAAATTCACAAAACGAAATAAATGATTGATTTTTTTTAATAGCAAAGAAATCTAGTTTACTCTTTCAGAATGGAGGTCCCTATGGAGTTCCGGCAGCTTATCACACTGATCCGTGCAGCACAATTTCAGAGTTTTTCCAAGGCTGCTGAAAGTCTGGGGTACTCTCAGTCCGCTGTCACAGTCCAGATCCGTGCATTGGAGGACGAACTGGGCGTAAGACTGTTCGACCGCATGAGCAAGCGTGTGGTGCTGACCACACAGGGCACACTTTTTTTGGAAAAAGCCAATCGTATCCTCGAAGATGTCTACCAGGCAAAGCAAAGCATAAAGGACAGCGGTGAGCTGACCGGCACCCTGCACATCGGCACATTGGAATCCCTCTGCTTCTATCGGCTGCCTCGGCTTCTGAATCAGTTCCGGGCCTTGCATCCGAAAGTATCGGTCCGGGTATCCACCGGCTCACCCGAAGACATGATCAGCAAAATGGAGCGGGGTGATGTTGACCTGATCTGTATTCTGGACGAACCACGATACTCCAACAACTGGAATAAATGCGTGGAAGTCCCCGAAGAAGTCATTTTTGTCTGCTCCCCCACCTTAGTACTCCCCCATGATGGACCGCTGCGTGTAGAGGAACTTCTGGACCAGCCATTCTTTCTTACCGAGCGAGACGCCAACTATCGTCGCCGGTTTGATATGTTCCTTGCAGCAAAACAGGTGGAGCTCGATCCCGTCCTTGAAATCAGCGATACCTCCTTTATCATAAAAATGCTGGAGCGAAGCGAAGGCATTTCGCTTCTGCCCCGATTTGCCGTAAACGACAGTATCGCAGCCGGCC
>CAYXQN010000175.1:0-2072 GCA_964466825.1 uncultured Faecalibacterium sp.
TGCGGAAGGACTACGAAGCCGCCGTTAAGACGCTGGAAAGTATCCCACCGGAAGTCATCAAATTCTATGAGGGGCACACACAGAAGTCTGCACCGCACCATGAGGTATGAGGGAGAAGGAAATATGGAGATGAATTTTGAAAAGGCCGCATCTGTGAAATTTGAAGATTATACGAAAAAGTCCTTGAAGCCGGACTCCGATCCTACTACAATGGAATCGATCACTCAAACCAATGCCGTCAAGTCTCCGACTGACAGCCCGAAAGCCACCACACTGGTGTACACGGTCGAGCAGATCGCGCAGATGCTGGCTATCAGCCGCCGCGCTGCCTACAACCTGTGCAACAGCACCACCGAGTTCCGTGTCCTTCGTGTGGGCGGAAGCATCCGCATCCCGAAAGACAGCTTTGATGCGTGGCTCTACCGGGCAGCTTGATAAGGAGGCAAACGTATGGCATATATCACGAAACGCGGCAGCTCTTACAGCGTCCGCTACACCTATCAGGACGAACGCGGCAAGAGCTGCGACAAATGGGAGAGTTTCTCCACCAAAGAGGAGGCGGTAAAACGCCAGAAACAGATCGAGCATGAGCTGGCAACAGGGACCTTCCTGATCCCATCCACCGTGACGGTCGCCGAGTTCCTGATGGAATGGCTGCCCAAGCAGTGCAGTAAGCACAAGTGGGCACCGCAGACCTATCAATCCAATCTGGGAACGATTCAGAATCTTGTCATTCCCTATATTGGTGACATGGAGATGCAGAAGCTCAGACCTTACCATTTGGAAGATTTGTACACCACCCTCAGCAAGACCCCTTGCGGACAGTATCTTGAGGGCAAGAAACAGAAACTTTCAGACAAGCAGAAACAGCGGTTGCTTTCCGGCACTACCATCCATGAAGTACACCGCCTGCTGAGGACAGCATTCCGCTACGCCGTGGAGTGGGGTATCATTATCAAAAGCCCTGTTCCCGTAGACAGCCCTAAGAAGTCCACGCAAGAACGCAGCATCTGGGAAGTAAACGAAATGCGGGCTGCGCTGGACAGTATGGACGACCCGATCCTGCATCTGGCGGTCCACCTGACACTGGTAGGGGCGCTCCGCGAAGGAGAGGTCGCCGGATTGACCCCGGAGGACATCGACTTCGATGCCGCTGGCGGGATGGGAACATTCACCATCAACAAATCCATGCAGCGTATCCAGAAAGCATCACTCACCAAAACAGGAAAAGACTGCATTCTCCGAGAGTTCGAGGACAAGCGCGAGGGCAGCAGCACAGTTCTGGTTTTGAAAAAGACCAAAACCGCATCTTCCTGCCGCACGATTTTCATGACGGAAGCTCTGAAAGAAGAACTGAAGCACTGGTTCAAGCGTCTGGAAATGGACGAAGCCGATATGGATGGCAGATACCGCAACAGCGGGATGCTCCTGCGTCTGCCCAGCGGTCTGGCCGTGGAGCCTGTGCTCATCCGCAAGAAGTTCGAGAAGTGGCAGGATGCGCACCCAGAGTTCCCGCACATCGTGTTCCACGGCTTGCGGCATTCCAGCGCGACCTATCAGCTGATGATCTCAGGCGGCGACATCAAGGCGGTGCAGGGCACGACCGGCCACGCCAGCGCGGATATGCTGGTCAACACCTATGCGCACATCCAGCAGTCCTCCCGTATGGAGCTTGGTAAGAAGTTTGAGAACGGCTTCTATGTCAAACCTGAAAGCCCCAGCCCGCAGGCTGTACCCGCCGAAGGCGAAGCGACCATCTCCATGACCGCTCTGCTGGAGATGCTTAAGGACGCTGACCCTGAAATGAAGGCAAAACTTCGTTTGGCACTGCTCACCTGATGCAAAAAAGGGCGCGAATTGCAAAGCAATTCCACGCCCTACATAATTCAACACAAAAAGCAACGACCGTGCAAAGACCGTGCAGAAACCGTGCAAGCGTCCAGAAAAAGAAAAAAACCACGAAAAATCTTACGATTCTTCGTGGTTTTCTGGTGCGCTCGTGGGAACTCGAATCCCAGGCCCTCTGATTAAAAGTCAGATGCTCTACCAGCTGAGCTACGAGCACATAGAAA
>CAYXQN010000176.1:0-2050 GCA_964466825.1 uncultured Faecalibacterium sp.
CCGCCCTTGATATCAAACTGGCAATACAGGATCATATCCGTCATGCCATCGTTGGCGGTGGAATCGGCCGAGTAATCACGGCCTTCTTCATAGTCGATTCCGCACACAAGGATGTTTACCACATCCCCCTTGTACTCCTCCGGGGTCTGGATCTCCTGTTCAATGGACGGTGCACTTTCGGCCGGGCGGATATTTTCTTCCACCTCATTCAAAAGGCTCACACCGTACACCACCACACCAGCGACAACGGCGATCACCGCCATGACCACTGCAAACGGCAGCCACAGCGGGGTGCTCTTTTTCTTTTTACGACGACGGGGCGGTTCGCCGCCAGGAGCACCGCTGGGGGCAGCGTGCTGTGCAGGCTGCGGACGGCCCAGCGAGCGGTCGGTATTGATACGACGTGGAGTCTGGCTCATGCTTTACGTTCCTCCGGTTTCCACGGCAACAGAGGGATCTGCTGTCCCCGCATTGCCTGTCATATCTTTTAGTATAACATTCTCCGGCAGAATCTGCAATCTGTTTTCGAGTTTCCGCCATGGGACTGATTTTAATTTCACAATTTTTCAGCCCGCAGCCCACTGTTGCGCTGGATATCTTCAAAAGCAGCTTTGGACATAGGGTCCAGCGGCTTGCCCTGCAACAGTACATAGTCATTGCTCTGCTTCAGCGCCGCCAGCATTGCCGCATCCAGATCCTTCATCTCCAGCTTGCGCAGTTTATCCACCCCATCCCAGTCCCGATCGGCACTGGTCATATCGGCAAGATACAGGATCTTGTCCAGCTGCGTCATGCCGGGGCGGCCCGCTGTATGGCAGGCGATCGCATCCAGAACTTCTTCGTCCGTCACACCCCATTCAGTGCGTGCCAGAATGGAAGCGCATACCCCATGCCACACGGGTGCAGGGCGGCTGTCGCCCCCCTGCGCATACTGCGGATACTGACGCATCAGCGCACACAGTTCTTCTTTGGGCAGTTCCTTTGCCGCATCGTGCAGCAGGGCAGCCAATGCTGCCTGCTCCACCATATGTTCGTCCGCACCGTAGTGCTCTGCCAGTTTGACCGCCATCTTTTTGACATTGATGGTGTGCTCATAGCGCTTGTCACTCAGTCGGCTGCGCACAAGGGCCTTTGCCTGTTTTTGGTCCATATTCTCTTACTTCTTTCTCACCCCGGTACAGCCCTTCTCGCTGGATGATGGAGCGGACGATCTCCGGGAGTTCTTCGGTACAAAGTTCACCGGCCGCCAGCCGGGCACGCAGTTCACTGCTTGCCATCGGCAGCGTTTCCGCCTGTGCAAACAGGATCCTCGCTCCCGTGGGGTCCAGCTGTTTTGCCTTAGCGTGGAGCGCAGCATCATCTCCGATATTTCTGCTCACCACCACCAGCTTGGCCAGCCGCAGAATGTCCTGCCAGCGGACCCATGCATCAAAGCTGAGCAGCATATCGCTTCCGATCGTCAGATACAGATCTGCCTGCGGCCGGTCCTGCGCCAGCATCTCCAAGGTAAGAACAGTATAATTCCGCCTGCCCTGCAGAGCCTGCTGTATCTCCCAGTCGCTGATGGTCAGCACCGGTGCGGACGGGCCGTCCTGCGTCAACACAGAAAAAGCCTTACACATTTCCAACCGCAAAAACGCCGGCGTTGCAGTGGCATGCTTGTGCGGCGGCGCCCCTGCCGGCATGACCACGATCTCATCCGGCCGTACCCTCTGCACTGCTGCTTGCAGATTGTTCAGATGTCCATAGTGGGGCGGATCAAATGTGCCGCCATACAGCAGGACTCTCATTTCAGCAGGTCTGCGTAAGCGCTGTCCTTCTTCTTCTGCAGGTACAGCACAAACTTGGAGCCGATGACCTGTACGCAGTCTGCACCGGTAGCCTCTGCCAGCAGCACAGAAGCTTCGCGGGCATTGTACATGCTGTTGTCCAGGACCTTGAGCTTGATCAGCTCGCGAGCTTCCAGGCAGCTCTTGACGCCCTCGACCATCGTCTCATCGATCTCGCCCTTGCCCACGATAAAAACGGGGTCCATAGTGTTTGCCTTGCC
>CAYXQN010000177.1:0-2013 GCA_964466825.1 uncultured Faecalibacterium sp.
ACCGTCTCAATATGCTCGGTATGCGGGAACATATCCACCGGGGTGGCATACTCCATTTTGTAGCCCTTCTGGGTCAGCAGGGCGAGATCCCGGGCAAGGGTGACCGGGTTGCAGCTGACATAGACCACCCGTTTGGGGGACATCCGGGCAACGCTCTCAATGAACTGCGGAGTCGAGCCTTCCCGGGGCGGGTCCATAAAGATGACATCCGCCTTCTGGCCATTGGCAGCAGCCTCCAGGATCCACTGGGTGGCATCTGCCGCAAAGAACCGGGCATTTTTTACCCCATTGTGCTTAGCGTTGCCAATGGCATCCCGCACTGCATCCCGGTTCAGCTCTACACCCACCACCTGTTTTGCGTGGTCGGCCGCAGTCAGGCCGATGGTGCCAATGCCGCAATAGGCATCCAGCACCACCTCTTTGCCGGTAAGCCGGGCAGCCTCCACGGCCAGGCCATACAGCACCTCGGTCTGCACAGGATTGACCTGATAAAAGCTGCGGGGGCTGATGGCATAGCTCTTGCCGCAGAGGGTATCCAGAATATATCCCTTGCCGTAGAGCACCTTTTCTTCCTCGCCCAGCACCACACTGGTCTTGCGGGGATTGTAGTTCTGTACGATGGTCGTTACGGCAACGCCCTGCTTTGCGGCAGACTCCAACAGTGTACGGACAAAGTTTTTGGCTCCCGGCAGCACCGGCTGAGCCGTGACCAGAACCACCATTACCTGACCTGTGGCAAAGCCGCGCCGCAGCAAACAGTGACGCAGCAGACCGGTCCCCTTATCTTCGTTATACGGTTGGTAGCGGCAGGCATTTGCCGCCGTGCGCACCGCCTGCATAGTCTTGTCCAGGATCTCGTCCTGCAGCAGACAGCTCTCCACCGGCAGGACCTTATGGCTGCCTGCGGCATAAATACCGGAGGTAAGTTTTCCACCAGAAGCCGGAGCGAATGTTGAAATCACTTTATTGCGGTAATGATACGGCACTTGCATCCCGCGGATCGGCTCTACCTTACCGTATTTTCCAATCAGTCTGCGGACCGTTTCTTCCTTCTGTTTGAGCTGCTGAGCAGCATCCAGCTCTAAAAGCGGACATCCTCCGCATTTTTTCGCACGCAGTTTGCAATCCATATCCTTATCTCTCCTGGTATAAAAAACAAAAATCGATACATTAAGAATAGCATAGCCTGCGTTGAATTGCAACGCAGAGCCAGCCTTTAACCATACGGGTCATACAGGTCATATTCTTCGGCTTGCTGTCGTTTCTCTTCCAGCACCGCTGCAGCACGTTCCAGCTCGCTGGTCGTACACCCGCTCTCGCTGACCAGCGCGTACACTGCCGCCGCAAGATCGCCGTCAAACAGGGTGTCCAGCCGTTGCCGCATGACCCACACACCATAGGCACGTTGTGTGACCAGCGGTGTATAGACATTATAGTTCAGCTGTCGGCTGCGCCGGACCCACCCCTTTTCTTCCAACCGGTAAAGGAAGTTAAGCACCGTTGCCGCCGCCCAGCCTTTCGCCTTCAGTTTTTGGTCCAGTTCCCGCCGTGTAACAGGCGTACGGCACGCCCAAACAGCCAGCATGACCTGTTCTTCTGCCGCAGAAAGCGGCTTGATACGGTCCGACAAACCATACATCGCAGAAATATCCCTTCATTTTAATTTTACATTTGTCTTTGTTTCTCCAGTATAACAGCTTAAAATGCTAAGTTCAAGGTCCTTTCCTGTCAAAAAATCCAGTGTTTTCGATTTATTTTTACAGTTGTCTTAAATATTGTATTTTCACAAAACACATTTGTGCGTATCGTGCTTTCACGTTTGCTTTCAGCGTTCCAACTTTGTGCAAAGATGCTCTTGTTTTCGCCCCCAAAAAACCGGTATACTACGGTCACAGAACAAATCACCCGCACTTTACCGGTGCTGCACGATAACAGAAAAGGAGCGTTCATTATGGCACGAGTTTACAACTTCAGCGCAGGCCCCAGCATGCTGCCCGAAACCGTCCTCAAGCA
>CAYXQN010000178.1:0-1970 GCA_964466825.1 uncultured Faecalibacterium sp.
CGTAAAGCAAAAAAACTTTACAGTCACAGCGCAAAACAAGGCAGACACCGGAGGTCCGTGCAATGGCAAAAGATCTTGAAATGGGGTATCTGCTGGATTTTTACGGCGAAGCGCTCACCCAGAAACAGCGTGAGATGCTGCGCCAGTATTACAACGAGGATCTTTCGCTGAGCGAGATCGGAGAAAACTTTGGCATTACCCGGCAGGGTGCACGGGACACCATCAAGCATGGCGAGAGTGCACTGCTGGAGCTGGAGGAAAAGGTCGGTTTTGCCGCACGGTACCGCCGTGTGCAGCAAAAGCTGGAGCAGCTGGAACAGATGGTGATCGATGCACGGTTTGAGTGCACCGGCCCCCATGCAAGACTTACCACCACAGAATATGTGGCTACCCTGACCCGAATGCTGGAGCTGATCCGTTCCATCGATGAGGCCAACGAGATCTGAACAAAACAGAGAGGAGCACCGTACAATGGCATTTGAATCTTTGACTGACCGCCTTGCCGGTGTATTCAAAAAGCTGCGTGGTTATGGTAAACTGACCGAGGCAGATATCAAAACTGCGATGCGTGAAGTACGCATGGCACTGCTGGAAGCCGATGTCAACTACAAAGTGGCAAAGGAATTCTGTGCAAAGGTGTCTGAGCGTGCGATGGGTCAGGAGGTCATGGAGAGCTTGACTCCTGCCCAGCAGGTGGTCAAGATCGTCAACGAGGAACTGGTGGCTCTGATGGGCGGCGAGGAAGCAGCCCGCCTGAACATCAAGAACAAGGGTCAGACGGTCATCATGCTCTGCGGCCTGCAGGGCAACGGTAAGACCACACATGCCGCAAAGCTGGCAAAATACTATATCAAGCAGGGCCGCCGCCCCATGCTGGTGGCCTGCGATATCTACCGCCCCGCTGCGATCGATCAGCTGCAGGTGGTGGGCAAACAGGCGGGTGCACCGGTGTTTACCCTGCCGGGCGAAAAGCCGCCGGTCATTGCCAAAAAAGCTCTGGCACACGCCAAAGACTACGGCAATGACATCGTGATCCTGGATACCGCCGGCCGCTTGCAGATCGACGAGGTCCTGATGCAGGAGCTGGTGGACATCAAGCAGGCCATCCCTGTGGATGAGACCATGCTGGTGGTGGATGCCATGGCAGGCCAGGATGCAGTCAACGTTGCAAAGACCTTTAATGAAATGGTCGGCGTGGACGGCATTATCCTGACCAAGACCGATGGCGATACCCGCGGCGGTGCAGCTCTGTCGGTATTGTCTGTTACCGGCAAGCCCATCAAGTTCCAGGGTGTGGGCGAAAAGCTGGACGATCTGGAGGTGTTCCACCCCGCTCGTATGGCAAGCCGCATCCTTGGTATGGGCGATGTGCTGAGCCTGATCGAGCGTGCACAGGATGCAGCGGACGAAAAGCTGGCTGAGCAGACCGCAAAGCGGATGCTGGAAAATAAGTTCGATATGAACGATATGCTGGATCAGTTTGCGCAGATCCGCAAGATGGGCGGCGCAGGCGCTATGCTGAGCATGCTGCCCGGCGGCGCAGGCATCGACGCCAGCCAGATCGACGAAAAAGCGTTTGACCGCATCGAGGCCATGATCTATTCTATGACCCCGGCAGAGCGCGAAAAGCCCTCCATCATCAATCCCAAGCGCAAGCGCCGTATTGCCGCAGGCAGCGGTACCCGCGTGGAGGATGTCAACAAGCTGCTCAAGCAGTTTGAAATGATGCAGAAGATGATGAAGCAGATGAAGAAAAGCCCCAAGGGCTTTGCAAGACGGCTGGGCGGCATGATGGGAAATCCCAACGCCTTCCGTGGTTTAAAATAACTTTGGTATACACCCCGGATCAGGGGTTGTACAGATAAATCAAAAATGCCCCGCACTGGGGCTCACAAGAAATTTGGAGGATTATTACTATGGCAGTTAAGATTCGTCTGCGCCGCGTTGGCGCCAAGAAGGCTCCCTTCTAT
>CAYXQN010000179.1:0-1968 GCA_964466825.1 uncultured Faecalibacterium sp.
CACTGGCACATCTGGAAAAATAATTCTTTCTGCGCAATCAACATCGCTTTGCCATAAGCGATCCTATTCCTCTTCTACAGAACAAAAGCTCTCGCCGGGTCCTCTGCAAAGTACCGGCGAGAGCTTTTGTTCCATTGTTCCAGCAATACAAGAGGTGCGCCTCCCGGCTTCATACCAGGAGGCGCACCTCTGTTTTTATCTGTATATAACTGCTCAGACTCCTGCGCACAGGCCGCAAGCGGCGCAGGCACTGGGGGTCGTTGCGCAGCCGCCCAGAGCCGTTTCACGCAGCTCCATGGGGATGCGCTTACCCACTGCATACATTGCATCCAGCATCTGGTCAAAGGGGATCAGCTGAGCAATCCCACTGAGCGAAAGTTCCGCTGCAATAAGTGCATTTGCAACACCTGCTGCATTGCGGTTCTGACAGGGGTACTCCACCAGGCCTCCCACCGGGTCGCATACAAGGCCCAGCATATTCATCAACACAGTTGATGCCGCATCCAGGCACTGTTCCGGCGTACCGCCCATCAGCTCAACTGCTGCCGAGGCCGCCATTGCCGATGCAACACCGATCTCGGCCTGGCAGCCGCCTACTGCACCCGCCACGGTCGCATTGCGCATAGCCAGATAACCCACTGCGCCTGCATTGAACAGGGCATCCACAATACGCGCTTCTGAGATATGATATACCTCCTGCATTGCCAGCATCAAACCCGGCACTACGCCTGCAGAACCTGCCGTAGGTGCTGCCACGATCAAGCCCATAGAAGCATTTACTTCCAGTACTGCCATTGCATAAGTGATCGCTTTCTGCAGCACTTCACCGCAAATGCTCTTGCCCTTGGTACGGTGAGCCTCCAGTTTTTTTGCTTCGCCGCCGATCAGACCACCCATGGATTTGACCGGTTTTTTCAGCGGCTGCAAAGCAGAACTGCGCATGATCTCCCAGGCATGAGCCATCCGGTGATCCACCACATCACGCGGCGTCTCGCCCAGAATACACTCACGCTGACGCATGACCTCAGAGATCGGCAGCTGATTTTCCTCGCACAGTTCCAGAAGTTCTTTTGCAGACTTAAAATCCATATCCATCCTGCACTCTCCTTATCGCTGAACGATCATCACATCGTTGATGTTGGTGTTCTGACGCAGCAGCGCATCCACACCTTCCGGCAGACGCTCATCCGACTCTACGATCGTGTACGCTGTATGTCCCTTTGCTTCGCGGAACAACCGCATAAATGCAATGTTGACATTGTGTGCACTGAGGACGTTGGTAATGTGTGCTACAACACCAGGCTTGTCCTTCTGCACCACGATCAACGCATTGTACTCGCCAGTAAAGTCCACCTGTACGCCGTTGATTCGCACAATTCGCACTTTACCGCCACCCAGCGACTCGCCCCGCACAGTCATGACCTGGCCTGCCGCATTCTGCATCCGGATATCTACCGTATTTGGGTGAACATCGGTCTCCGTCTCATTGGGAGTAAAGCTGTATGCCAAGCCACGCTCCGTTGCAATGGAAAACGAATCCCGAATACGGGTATCATCGGCCGAAAAACCCATGATACCGCCCAGCAACGCACGATCTGTACCGTGCCCGTGGTAGGTTTTAGCAAAAGAGCCGTAAAGGGTAAAATCTGCCCGGCACAGCGGCGGCGTGATCATCTTTTGCGCAAGGTATGCAATGATCTCGGCACCAGCTGTGTGAGAGCTGGACGGGCCGATCATGTTTGGGCCCAATACATCGAACACGCTGATAAATGCCATGGGTCTCCCTCCTGTTTTACGTTTTGCTGTTTCTGTACCTATTATAATCGTGCATCATTCATTCTACAAGTGCTTATTTTGCAGCGGCTTTGTTGATGAACTTTTGATAGATGGTCTCCACGATCACACCGATGGCGTTATCACCAGAGACGTTGCAAGCAGTGCCAAAGGAATCCTGCGTGATGTACAGAG
>CAYXQN010000180.1:0-1869 GCA_964466825.1 uncultured Faecalibacterium sp.
AGATGGGCGCGGCCGACCTGATCAACATCAAGCTGATGAAGTGCGGCGGCCTGTACAACGCCCTGAAGATCGCCTCCGCTGCCGAGGTCTACGGCGTGGAGTGCATGATCGGCTGTATGCTGGAAGCCAAGATCAGCGTCAATGCCGCTGTGCATCTGGCCTGCGCAAAGCAGATCATCACCCGCATCGACCTGGACGGCCCCGTGCTGTGCAGCGAGGACCCCATCCTGGGCGGCGCTGTCTTTAACGAAAAGGACATCACCGTTTCGGACGAGCCGGGCCTTGGCATCAAGGGCATTGCGCCGGGCAAGATCCGCTATCTGGACTAAACATTAGTCCTTGTACGCCAGGATCCCCTTGAGGAAGTTCCATACACGCTCTACCGAGGCGATCTCTACGCTCTCGTTGGGGGTGTGGACATCCTGCAGATTGGGACCAAACGAAATACAGTCAAGCCCTTCGAGCTTGCCGCTGAGAATGCCGCACTCCAGACCTGCATGCATGGTCTGGATCTGCGGCTTTTCTTTATACTGCTGCTCGTACACTGCAACACAGCGGTCCCGCAGGGCCGAATGGCGCGCATAGACCCAGGCCGGATAATCGCCGTGCACTGCGGTCCGGCCGCCAAGCAGCCCGGTCAGGGTCTCTACCTTCCGGCTCAGATGCACTTTTGCCGAGGGCACTGCGCTGCGGATGGAAAAGCCCAGCATCAGTTCTGCAGCATTCAGCTCCAGCACACCCAGATTCAGCGAGGTCTCCACCAGGCCGGGCACATCCATGCTCATCGCCTGCACGCCGTTGGGCGCCAGCAGCAACGCCTGGCGCAGCTTTTGGGCGCTGGCAGCGGTCAGCACCGCACATTCCGCAGCACCCTGTACACTGCGCTCCACCCGGATACCGGGGTCCGCCGTGCCAAACTCCGCTTCCATCTCTGCGGCAAATGCTCCGCAGACCTGTTCCAGCGCAGGCACTGCCTCCTCCGGCAGCAAAAGGGTAACGCTGCTCTCTTTGGGGATGACATTGGGCTTGACGCCGCCGCTCACTGCCGCCACACGGGCTGCCGTCTTTTCTGCCAGCATCTCCAGCAAACGGCCCATCAGCACAATGGCATTGGCCCGCCCCTTGTGGATCTCCAGGCCGGAGTGACCACCGTTCAGCCCTGCGATCTTCAGGCTCACCAGGCAGCCCGCAGCGGTCTCCCACTCCATGGGGATACGGCTGTCCACACGGCGGCCGCCTGCGCAGCCTGCGGTCAGCACCCCTTCTTCTTCCGAGTCGATATTGATCAGCATCCGGCCCTGCACATGGCTCAGGTCCATTGCCGAAGCGCCCAGCAGCCCCACTTCCTCGCTCACCGTCAGCAGCACTTCCAGCTTGGGGTGCGGGATGTCCTTTGCATCCAGCACGGCCAGCGCATAAGCCACCGCAATGCCGTCGTCCGCTCCCAGAGTCGTCCCCCTGGCCCGGACACGGCCGCCGTCCACCACCAGCTGGATCGGGTCTTTTTCCAGATCCAGCGGACAGTCCGCGGTCTTGTCCCCTACCATATCCAGATGTCCCTGCAGGATCAGCGGAGCCTGCTGCTCGTAGCCCGGCGTTGCAGGGGCCTCGATCAGCACATTGCCCATGTCATCCTGTTCATAATACAGGCCCCGTTCCTGTGCAAACCGCACACAGTAGTCGCTCAGCGCCTTTTCGTGATAAGAAATATGCGGGATGCCGCAGATCTCCTCAAAATAATGGAACACAGAAGCCGGTTCCAGACCTGTCAATACAGCCATCGTTTTTCCACTCCTTTGCAGTTTTGGTCTGCTCCTATTTTAGCAGATGCCGCCGGGCCATACAATAGAGATATTTTGAACATCCATG
>CAYXQN010000181.1:0-1864 GCA_964466825.1 uncultured Faecalibacterium sp.
GAGCGTTGGCTGCCATCTCCAGCGTATCCAGAATGGGAATGATCTGGTTGACCGCGAAGGAAACACCATCGTTGAACTTCTGGTCTGCCTCGCGGGAAGAACGCTTGCGGTAGTTGTCGTATTCGGCAGCCATGCGCAGCAGCTGTTCCTTTGCCTGTGCAGCGTTCTGCTCGGCTGCCTCCAGCTTTGCCTTGACCGCTTCCATCTCACGGGCCTTTTTGTTAAAGAAGCCGCCCTCTTTCTTCTTGTCGTCCTTCGGCTCTGCCGCTGCTTCTGCGGGAGCTTCCTGCTCCGCAGCCGCTTCTTCCGTCGGCTCTGCGGGCGTGGTCTCAGGCTGCTCTGCCGGCTGTTCGCCGGGCGCAGTCTTTTTGATTTCTTCGCTCATTCCAGGTCCTCCTTATAGATCACAGTCCGCCGGGGTACGGCAGCCTGTGGGGCATCTTTTCGTTTTCCGCTCATGCCTTCGCCAAGTCTGTCGGCAAAGAGCCGCAGCAGAGGCATCAGCGTTTGGAAGGGCATCCGGGTGGGGCCTATCAGTGCAATGCTGCCCCAAAGTCCGCTGCCGACCAGATACCGGTCACTGACGATACACATTCCGGGGATCTGCGGTTCCAGATCCTCGCCCAGCAGCACCGATTCGTTGCTCCCCTTAGGCGGTGCGATCAGCCGTGCAGCCCGTTCCTCATCGTTCAGCAGGGTAAGCACATCGCCTACCTTGCCGTCCAGCTGTTCCCAGTTCAGCAGATACTGCTCGCCGCCCAGATAAACATGGGGCTTTGCAGAATCCTGCAGGATCGCCGCTGCTGCACTGATGACCGGCACAAGTTCCGGATCGATCTGCGCACACAGCCCGCTCAGCATCCGGGACGAAAGGTCCACCGGCGCCACAAAGGTCAGGCTGCGGTTCAGCAGTGCTGCAAGCGCCGCCGCCTTTTCCCGGGAAAGACCACTGCGTACCCGCGCCACACGGGTGCGGACATAACCGGCAGTGGTCACTGCCAGCACCGCCGCTGCACTCAGGCCCACCTGCACGACCTCGTAGTGAGCAACACACAGGTCCTCAGCACAAGGCGTGCTGACTGCAGCCGTGCAGCCGCTGATGGATGCCAATGCTTTTGCGGCACCCTGTGCCAGCTTATCCGGCTCGTGGTCCAGGCTGGCAAATACTGCATCCACCCTCGCCCGGGTCACACGGTCCACCGGCTGGTCATCTGTCAGCAGATTGTCCAGGTAGTAGCGGTAGCCTTTGGCGCTTGGCACACGCCCTGCGCTGGTGTGAGGCTGTTCCAACAGACCCAGCTTTGTCAGCGCTGCCATCTCGTTGCGCAGCGTTGCGCTGGAGACCGCCATATCAAGGTAATTGGCCAGCACACTGCTGCCGACCGGCTCGCCTTCGAGACCATACAGCGCCACGATCGCCTGCAAAACTCGCTGTTTGCGTGCATCCATCGTCATAGCGCCTGCCTCCCTTGCTCATTTCCAATCGTTTAGCACTCTTTGTTCCTGAGTGCTAAGACCATTATAATCAAAATCCATCCGCTGTCAAGTGCCCTCTGAGAATTGTTTTAAAAGATTCATAATTCTGTCATAAAGACCTCTTCCTTTCCGACGTATGGCCCGCGCCAAACTTATGGTAAACCATACTTCCCTTTATTATTCATTCTTTTCCTCCGCCGCAGGTCTACATCGTCATCGCATCTGTTTCCGCATCAGGGATACCTTCCTCCGTAAAATTTTTACTTTTTGCCGCTGTGGGCTTGCTTTTTTGCCCGAGTTGTGGTATTATAATTCGGCAGTATTGGTTTACTGTTTCTATGTGCTCGTAGCTCAGCTGGTAGAGCATCTGACTTTTAATCAGAGGGCC
>CAYXQN010000182.1:0-1819 GCA_964466825.1 uncultured Faecalibacterium sp.
CCTCGTAAGCCAGGTTGACCGGGTGCTTCAGCGGCAGATTCCAGATGGGGAAGGTCTCAAACTTGGCATAGCCTGCCTTGACACCGCGCTTGTGCTCGTGGTACAGCTGAGACAGGCAGGTAGCCATCTTTCCGCTGCCGGGGCCGGGTGCGGTGATGATCACCAGCGGGCGCTCGGTCTCGATGTAATCGTTGTGGCCGTAGCCCTCATCGCTGACGATGCGTGCAACGTCGTTGGGGTAGCCGGGGATCTTGTAGTGGCGGAAGGTGCGGATGCCCAGGCTGTTGAGCCGCTTTTCAAAGGCTTCCACCTCCGGTGCGGCTGCATACTTGGTCACACAGACGCTGCCAACGTACAGGCCGACTTCCTGGAACTCGTCGATCAGGCGCAGCACATCGGTATCATAAGTAATGCCGTAGTCGCCGCGGATCTTGTTGCTTGTGATATCATCGGCGCTGATCACGATGACCACTTCGGCCTGGTCCTTGAGCTGCAGCAGCATCTGCAGCTTGGAATCCGGCTCGAAACCGGGCAGCACACGGGAGGCGTGATAATCGTCGAACAGCTTGCCGCCAAACTCCAGATAGAGCTTGTTATCAAACTTTTTGATGCGCTCACGGATATGCTCAGACTGCATCGCAAGATATTTGTCGTTGTCAAATCCAATTTTCATCTTCGTTTCCCTTTCACCCGAACCGGCAGACCCTGCCGGGATCTAATCCAAATACAGAGACATTATAGCACAATCCACGGCGCGGTTCAATGTGCCTGTGCCAACTTCCGCTGGAAGATAACGCCTTATTTCTGTCCGGGCAGTGCCCAGTAAAGTGCCACCTCCGGCAGCTTGCGGCGGCGCAGCAGATAGGCGGTAGGGATCAGATAGACGGCTACGGTGATCAGGGTGGTAAGATCGTAGCTGCCAATGCTCTCAGCAGCCGAGGAAAGCCCGTACAGCCCGTTGAGCAGCAGGGCAGTCAGGTCCATGGAGGCATGGATGAACACGGCCACCCACAGGTTGCCGGTGCGGTAATAGATGGCAGTAAGCAAAAAACCAAGGGAGGCTGCAAACAGGCACTGCATCAGTACGCCAAAGGGGGCGGCGCTCAGCAGATTGACCAGATGCGCAGAGCCGAACAGTACGCCGGACACCAGGCAGGCCTGCCAGATGCCCCGGCGGGCGGTGCCGTAATGCTCCAGCAGGGTCTGGGCGATCACGCCCCGGAACAGCATCTCCTCGGCCAGACCTACCAGGATCATATTGGCGGCAAAGGTCAGGATCTGCCACGCCGGTCTGAGAGGCATCTGCGGCCGATAGAACATCAGGGTGGAGGCAAAGGTCTGGCCGATCAGCACCACCGGGTACATTCCTACCAGCAGTCCGTTCATGAACCCGCATCCCCTCTGGCGCAGGACCTTCAACCTTCCGGTGGCGGCCAGGATACCCGCAGCCACTGCGGCGGCAAACAGCTCCTGTACAGTGCCAAGCAGATATTCGTCCACCCCGGCAAGATCGATGCCCAGGGCACCCAGTCCCAGCTCCACCAGGCCGCTGGCGGCAAAGGTCAACCCCAAAAACAGTCCCTCGGCCAGCAGGCAGTAAAGGATGGGGTGTGTTGTGCGCATATGTTTGAGCATAAAACGGCCCTCCTGCAGAACAAGTTGATTTTGCACTATTATACCATACAGAGCAAAAGCCTTGTTGGATTTTGTGTGAATAAGAGTGGGGGATACGAAAAAAAGACCAGTACACAAAGTGTACTGGTCTTTTTGGTCGGAGCAGCGGGATTTGAACCCACGGCCTCCTCGTCCCGAACGAGGC
>CAYXQN010000183.1:0-1729 GCA_964466825.1 uncultured Faecalibacterium sp.
TGTTATAAGTGCCTGTTTACTTCTGGTTCGGGTCAAAGTTCTGCCACAGCACCTCAAACAGCTGCTGGATGCGCTCCATCTGACCTGTCAGATACAGCCACCCCAGCAGACATTCAAAGCCGGTGGAGGCACGGTACTCCTCCGGAGAGGCGTGTTTAGCCACACTGGCCTTGGTGGCGTTTCGCCCGCGCTTGAACATTGCCAGCTCGTCCTCGGTAAACAGCGGCTCCAGCAGCTGTTCCTCCCGGAACTGCGCCCGTGCAGACACATACTTGACCTTTTCGGCATTGAGCTTGCCAGCAGACAGCCGGTGATGCTCCACCAGCCGCTGACGCACCAGCATTTCCAGCACACTGTCTCCCATAAAAGCCAGTGCCAGAGGGCTCAGCTCCCGCACATCGATCTTTTCCGGTTCGGTCATTGCAGACACCTCTTAGAAGATATAGTCAAACTGGTAATCGCCGATGAGGATGGTATCGTTTTCCTGCACGCCCTTGTCTACCAGTTCTTTCAGGATGCCGCTCTCATCAAGCTGCCGCTGGAAATACTGCAGGCTCTCGTAGTCGTCCACATTGCTGCCCGCCAGAATGTACTCCAACCAGGGAGCCTCGATGACCCAGATATGCTCCTGCTCGTGGTAGATGGTAAACTGACGGCCGCCTTTTTTTGCCTCCGGCTTCTTATACTCTGCTGCAAAT
Source organism: uncultured Faecalibacterium sp. (assembly GCA_964466825.1). Lineage (GTDB taxonomy): Bacteria > Bacillota > Clostridia > Oscillospirales > Ruminococcaceae > Faecalibacterium. The sequence goes on from CAYXQN010000183.1 coordinate 699, forward strand.
ACCGGCACAGCAGGGATATCCTTCAGGCGGTTGTACACCATGCCAGGCAGCTCACGCACGCCCTGCATGGTCGCAGCCGAGATCGCCACAAAGGTCAGGCCCTTGTCTTCCACATACTTGCGGAAGTCTGCGATCTGCTCCTCTGTCGCCAGGTCGCACTTGTTTGCTACCACGATCTGGGGCCGCTCTGCCAGAATGGGGCTGAACTTTGCCAGCTCCTCATTGATCTTCTCAAAATCCTCGATGGGGTCACGGCACTCGCTGCCTGCCACGTCCACAACGTGCAGCAGCATACGGCAGCGCTCCACATGGCGCAAAAAGTCGTGGCCCAGGCCGATGCCCTCGCTGGCGCCCTCGATCAGGCCGGGGATATCAGCACAGACAAAGCTTGCGCCCTCACCCACCGACACCACACCCAGGGTGGGCACCAGTGTGGTAAAATGATAGTTTGCGATCTTGGGCTTTGCAGCGCTGATGGTGGAGATCAGGGTAGACTTGCCTACGTTGGGGAAGCCGATCAGGCCCACATCTGCGATCAGCTTCAGCTCCAGAGTCACCTGCAAAGACTCACCGGGCATACCGGGCTTTGCAAACTTGGGGATCTGACGGGTCGGGGTTGCAAAATGTGCATTGCCAAAACCGCCGCGGCCGCCCTTTGCTACAGTGACCGGCTCGTGATCGGACAGGTCTGCGATCACCAGGCCGCTCTCTGCGTCCTTGATCACCGTGCCCAGCGGCACCTTGATGACCAGATTCTCAGCACTCTTGCCGTGGCACAGGCTGGAACCGCCCTTGCCGCCTTCCGGTGCAGCATACTTGCGCTTATAGCGGAAGTCCATCAGGGTAGACAGATGGTCGTCTGCCACAAAGATGATGTCGCCGCCGCGGCCGCCGTCGCCGCCGTCCGGGCCGCCTGCGGCCACGAATTTTTCACGGTGAAAGCTCACCGCACCGTCGCCGCCTTTGCCCGCATGGAGCCATATCGTGGCGATGTCGATAAAGTTGGTTTGTGCTGCCATACAGCCCCTCCT
>CAYXQN010000184.1:0-1677 GCA_964466825.1 uncultured Faecalibacterium sp.
AGATGCTTTACAGCGAATTGCAATGCAGCGAAGCCATCCACAAGGCCGTGGAGCGCATGGGCTTTGCAGAGATGACAGAGATCCAGGAAAAGACCATTCCTGTTATGATGGCGGGACACGATGTCATTGCCAAGGCGCCCACTGGTACGGGCAAGACCTGTGCTTTTGGTATCCCGGTGGCTGAGCACATCGACCCGCAGCAAAAATATCCGCAGGCAGTCATCATGGCCCCGACCCGTGAGCTGGCGCAGCAGATCGCCGACGAACTGGAAGAACTGACCTACTTTATGCCAGAGGTACAGGTGGCGTGCGTCTATGGCGGTGCTAATATGGACAAGCAGGCAAAGCGCCTTGCCGAGGGCTGTCAGATCGTGGTGGCAACGCCGGGCCGCCTGATGGACCACTACAAGCGCCGCAGCATTGATATCTCTCATGTGACCCAGATCGTACTGGATGAAGCGGACGAAATGCTGAACATGGGTTTTTATAAGGATGTGCGTCATATCATCGAGATGATGAAGGCTCGCAAAGCTCTTTCTATGTTCTCGGCTACTATCAGCCGCGAGGTCATGGACATTGGCTGGCTGTACCAGAAAAACGCTGAGGAGATCACCGTTCAGCCCAAGGAAGAAAGTCAGCCCAAGATCACGCAGTATATGTTGGAGACCTCCGGGCGCAACAAGCTGTCGGATCTGGCTCAGATCATCATCGGCGAGGGCTATAAGCGGGTCATGGTCTTCTGCGATACAAAGTTCGGCACCGCAACGCTGGCAAACCAGCTGGCACGGCAGGGCTTCTCGGTGGATTGTCTGCATGGCGATCTTTCCCAGAAGGAGCGCAACAAGATCATGCAGACCTTCCGCGAAGGTAAGCTGGCGATCCTGGTTGCGACCGACGTTGCCGCTCGCGGCATCGATGTTTCGGATGTGGATGCGGTCATCAACTACGATGTTCCCAGCGAGAACGAACATTACACCCACCGGATCGGCCGTACCGGGCGCGCCAAAATAGAGGGCGTGAGCTACCTGTTCTATGTGCCGGAGGAGAAAAAGCGGGTGCAGGAGCTGCTGCGTCTGACCCGCAACACCGACCTGTGCACCCCGGTGCACTTCGATTTCAACCACGAGCATATCGTGGTCGAGCAGAAAAAAGACAGCGCAGATCGCTTCCAGATCAAGTGCTACTTCTAAATATTGCGTTTGTAAAGGGGCGCTGCGCTGGCAGCTGCCCCTTTTTTGCACTTTTTTGAGAAAAAAGCTTGACCTTCCCCTTTCTGGAAGGTGTAACATGGGCGTGTAAGGAGGCTGTGCCGCATGAAGAACAACGAAGTGGAAGCCGCAGTGGGTGTGACCAAACGGATTATCTGGGCGCTCCGGCACTGGGGCTTGCCGTATGGTGCGTCTTCTGCTTTGCACTGAACTCTGTATTGGATTGGCTCTATGAAAAGACGGAATGTAACTGGGTGCCTGCCATTGCACACGGTGCTGTCAATGCGGTTGCAGCACTCCCGACTGTGCTGACCTACCCGGCGGATTCTTATTATAGTGTGCTCGGTCCGGCACCGATCGGGTTGATCTCGATGCTGCCGCTGCTTGCGGTGGCGGTGTGGCTAAACCTGAAACAGGTAGAGAAGCCTCTGAAATGTTCCTTTCAGAGGCTACCGCTTTTTTTGATGCT
>CAYXQN010000185.1:0-1611 GCA_964466825.1 uncultured Faecalibacterium sp.
GCATACACCGCAATGATCTCCTCTGCTTCATCGCAGGCCTTGATCACCGGGTAGAGGTAATGCGGCTCATAGGGGACGAACTCGGACTCCTGAAGCACCTTGCGCTTTTCCCGTGCAAAGCTCATCCAGAAGGCCACCATCTCCCGATGCTCCGGGGTCATGTTCTGCGGGACTTTCGAGAACTGTGTAACGCCAAAGATGGTGTTCAGCATCTGCAACGCTGCATCCTCGGTGGTCTCTTCATCGTGCCATGTGATCATATCCGAATGGACTGCCGTGCTTCCGCTGATCAGGCGCAGATCGGTGATGCCGATACGGTTGGTCGTGATATCACTGGGGCAGTCCGAAACACGGAAGATGTTGCCGAAGCGCCGCATCCCAGGGCCGATATAGCGCTGGCGGAACTCGATCATGATCTCCGGCTTGATTGCTTTCAGCCGCTTCATCACATCGGTCATCAGCCGCTCGGTCGCTTCCTGAATGCAGTCATAGTCCATGCCGGGCTTCACCTGATCGTCCGGCATCATTTTGAACCGGTCAATGAAATCCAGCTTGAAGCCATCCAGATCATACTCACGCAGGGCTTTTTCGTAGATGCCAATGAGGAACTCTCTGACATCCGGGTAACGGGGATCCAGCACACCGGTGTTGTTGCGCTCTACCTTGCAGATGATCTTATCCTTGAAGCGCTCCCAGTTCTTTGAGAAGTACCCGACAAACGGAACGCTGAACCACAAAATGTACTTCATGCCCGCCTGATGGACCTTTTTTATATGCTCGGCCATGTTGGGGATCTTGCCGGGATATACTTCCCAGTCACCGGTATAGCCATAGCCGCCGCTGCCGTCTGCTGTCTGCCAGCCGTCATCCACAATGATGGTGTCCATTCCCAGCTTTTTGGCTTCTACGCAGTCTGCTTCGAGCTGGGCGGCCTCAATATCCTGATGATAGTTGTACCAGGAGGAGTACATCGGCATCCGGGCAGTCTCCGGCACAGCCATCGGCTGCAATTCCAGAACTTCTTCCCACCAGCACCGCACGTCGTCCAGAACCTTGTAGTACGGGATCTTGCGGAAATCTGCCCGGACACGGAGCACGGTGCCATCTCTGCCGACAAACTGCCTGAGCCCCATCGAGATCTCGCCGGAGATGGTATTTCTGCCATCATCCACGCCAAACTGGACGCTCGTCACCTTTTTGACCTCATCGGTCGCAAAGGTAAATGCGTTCTGGTCATCGGCATTGAACAGCAGTGCCAAGGGTGCCGACCCGGTAAGCATGGAGTTGATCTTCAATCGCCAGTCCGCATCCAGAACGCGTCTTGCGCGGGAATCCGGATGCCACATATACTGCACATCGATCAGAGGAAGCTCCCAGCACAAAACAACCTTGGACGCCTCATCCTTCGCCTGTGCTTCGTCCCACTGCATGGCGAACACATATTCATAGACATCCTTTTGCAGCTCTTTCTTTTCCATCTGCACGGTCAGCTCAATGTTGGATGTTACGATCACATCCTCAAAGCGGGTCGTATTTTTCAAATACTTTCGCATAGCGTTCTCCCTGTTGTCCATAGGGCAATTTTACTTACGATAAAATTATACCCTAAGA
>CAYXQN010000186.1:0-1536 GCA_964466825.1 uncultured Faecalibacterium sp.
CATGCTTCCAGCCATCTGCCTGATAGATCTTAAGGGTCGTCAAGCCCTGGATATTCTCCAGAAAGCTGTCGCCAAGGGTCGTGTACTCGCCCCAGTACTTTGCCAGCAGCTTTTTGGCAAACTTCTGCACCGCCACAATGGACATGGGGATCAGCGGCACACAGCACAGCAGGATGATCGCTGACCGTGCGTGCACGCCTACCAACAGACAAAACAGGGTGACGGGAGCCAGCAGACTATAAAAAAACTGGGGCAGATACTTTGCAAAGTAGGTGTCGATCTGTTCCACGCCCTCGCTTGCCAGCATGACCACCTCGCTGGTGGCCACTGTTTCGCTGTAATTCGCCCCCAACCGGGTCAGCTTTGCATAGATATTGCTGCGCAGAGTACGCTTGACATCCTTAGATGCCTTATCGCTCATATCCGATGCGCACAGGGTAAACGCAAACCGCAGCGGTACGGTACACAGGCAGATCAGCACGCCCTTTGCGAGAACATCACTGCTCAGGTTGTCGGCAAATACCATTCCCGCCAGATGCGCAATGGTCCCCACAAACACCACGTTGCACAGCATCGAAAGCCACTGGAACAGCACGTTCAACCCCACATAACGCAGTGCTGCCCGGTCAAAGGACACTAGTTTTTTGTTGATCACAGCTTCTCCTCCGTTTCTTCCGTGTCCCGGCACATCAGCTCATATTCACCGGTAAACACCCGTTCCGGCAAAGCACTGGTCATTGCCAGTGCTGCTGCCGTGCGTTCTTCTTCCGTCAGTTCTTCCTCCATGGGCGGAAAATGGGTCAGGATCTGTTCCATCGCCTCCTGGACCCGCTTTGCCACCCAGATGCCCCGGTCCGTCAGATAGATCTTGCCGTAGTGCTCCTTAACGATCATTCCCCGCTCCATCAGCAGATTCATAATGCGCACCACCGAGGGCTTGGTCACACCCAGCTTTTCCGCAATGCTGCGGGAGCTGATGTCCAGATGCGTCTGCGAGATCTCATAGATGGCCAAAAGATACTTCAGATGGGATGAGGTCAGTTCCATATCCGTCATACTCCTTTTCCGGCAACGCCGTTTCCTCTCCAGAGGAAAGCGTCCCAATGTTATCCACGGCTAACTTTCATCATTTCAAAAAAAGGTGCGAGCCGTATTCCAGCCCGCACCCTGGGGTCTACCTATTCAGTGGCAGCCATTGCAGCTGCCGCATTTGCCGGAACAGCCCGAGCAGCCGCTGCAGCCGCCGCGCTTATGGGAGCGCCATGTGATCCAGCCGATCCCGCCAAAGACGATCGCCGCCACGATGATCGTGGGCAGATTAAAGTTTACCGCGAGCAATTCCATCATACAACAGCACTCCTTTCAGCCCGATCACTTGTTTGCCGTGATCTTGGACAGGTCGATCTTGATCTCATTGTCGTTTGCATATTTGTTGGGGCGCACCAGCAGGTACACCAGCAGCACCACCAGAGCAGCAGCCACGATGGTGAACAGGTTAACGCCGACCTCGCCGGTGATCAGACCGCCCAGCTGGTA